>NZ_VSMK01000468.1 GCF_011682075.1 Nitratidesulfovibrio liaohensis | reverse complement strand
CGCCGCTTGGGGGAGAGCCATGCGGCCAGCAGAAACAGCGCGCACGACAGCAGCACCACGGCGGCCCCGGCGGGCACGTCCAGGTGCCAGGCCAGCAGCACGCCGCCCACGCCCGACGCCGCCCCGAACAACCCGGCCAGCAGGAACATGCGCCGCAGGCTGTAGGTCAGCTGGTAGGCCGCCGCAGCCGGACTGACCAGCAGGCTGTACACCAGCAGCCCCCCCACGCTGGGCAGGCAGGCCGTCACCGTCAGCCCGGTCTGCACCAGAATGGCGTAGAACACCGCCGTGGCGGGAATGCCCACGGCGGCGGCCACGGCGCGGTGGCAGGCCACGGCCTGGATTTCCTTGAAGAACAGCGCCACCCCCAGCACGGCGATGCCCGCCACTCCCGCCAGCAACCACACATCGGCCTGGCGCACGGTAAGGATGGACCCCCAGAACAGGTTCAGGGCCTCTGTCTTGGGGCCAGGCATCAGCCCCATGCACAGCACGGCCACGCCGATCATGGCGGAAAACACCACCCCCACCGCCGTGTCGGGCGAAATTTCGCCCTTGTCGGCCAGCGGACCGATGACCAGCGCGGAAATCATGCTGGCCGCCAGGGCCACGGGCAGCGCGGGCAAACCGAAGGCCAGTGCCGTCAGCCCCCCGGCAAAGGCCGCATGGGCCAGACATACCCCTATGAAGGTCAGCCGCATGAGCACGGCGAACACCCCGGCCATGGCGCAGGCGACGCCCGCAAGCGCACCGGCGGCCAGCGCGTGGCGCATGAAGGCGTGATCCAGCAGCGAAAGGTCCATGCCTCCTCCTAGAACAGCACCACGGGCCTGCCCTGATGATCGATGACCGAAATGGGCGTGCCGTACAGTTGCGTCAGCCGCACCGCATCCAGGGCCTGCTCCAGCGGGCCGGCCCAGACGATGCGCCCCCCGGCCATGCAGGCCACCCGGTTCACTGCCGATGCTCCAGACTGGCCGGGCATGCCCAACTGGCCAGGCTGATTACGAGAGTCGGACGAACCCGACGAGCCGGGAGGGCCGGGCGGGGGAGCCAGTGCGTTCAGGTCGTGGGTGATCAGGATCGTGGTCAATGGCGGCCCCGCGCCTGCCGCGCGCTCCCTGTGAATGGAGGTCACCAGCGCCATGATCTCTCGCTGGGCATGCCAGTCCAATGCGGAGGTGGGCTCGTCCAGCAGCAGGATGTCCGGCTGCTGGGTCAGGGCACGGGCAATGGCCGCCCGCTGGCGCTCGCCGCCGGAGCACTGGCCGAACGGACGCTGCGCGAGGTGGGCGATGCCGGTGCGCTCCATGTTGGCCAGGGCCTGCGCGCGCAACGCGGCCCCGGGCCTGCGCAACAGCCCCAACCGGCCATAGCCGCCAGTCATCACCGTTTCCAGCACGCTGATGGGCAGGCGCGGGTCCACGGCGGTCATCTGGGCCACCAGGGCCACCCGGCGGCGTACCCGCCAGGCGCCGGACGCGCACATGTCCCGTCCCAGCACCACGGCGGCGCCGGAACCGGACCTCATGAATCCCGGCCTGACAAATCCGTTGACCAGCCCCAGCAGGGTGGACTTGCCCGCGCCGTTCGGTCCCACCACGGCCAGAAATTCCCCCACGGGCACGGTCAGGTTGGACACGTCGAGGATGGTCCTGCCGCCAGGGGACACCACAACGTCGCGCAGGAACACGGCGACATCGGCGGGGTCGGTGCCTGCGGAAGCGGTGTCGTCATGAACGACACCATTCTGGACGACGTCACACTGAACGTCTGCGGACGATGCCGCGTCAACGCGCCCCGCAGCAGGGCCGACCGTAGCCAACGACACCGATTCGCATGTGCCGCGTCCCGCGCCGGGGGGCGCCAGCAGTTCGCCCGGCACAAGGCAGGGGTGGGGACAAGCCAGGGGGCACATGCGAACGCCCGCAAGGGCGGTGCCCAGCGCGGCCAGCATGCGCGCGACCCACC
>NZ_VSMK01000467.1 GCF_011682075.1 Nitratidesulfovibrio liaohensis | reverse complement strand
CGGCGCAACGCCAAGCCCGCCGCGCCGCGCCCGGCGCCCGAAGGGCCGGACCCCGCACCTTTCCCTCGTTCCGTGCCGCAGGGGAATCCCACACTTCCCCCCATTCCGCGCCCGCCGGGGAATCCCGGCCCGGCGCACATTCCACCCGGTCGCGCATTCCGGCCCGGCGCATCACAGCCTGTTGACACCTGCCGCGCAACCTGCCAGCCTGTCAAAGTAGACACTCCTCCTTCTTCACCCTTGGGGCCACGCGGCGCGGACCCAGGGGTGCCCACGCGCGCCGCACGGAGGGCAGGCCATGCAACTCACCAACCGCGTCCACTGGGTGGGCAAGATAGACTGGGAACTGCGTACCTTTCACGGGCAGGAATATTCCACCCACAAGGGCTCCAGCTACAACGCCTATCTGGTGCGCGACCCCGGTGGCCGCACCGCGCTCATCGAGACGGTGTGGGGACCGTACGCCCGCGAATTCGTGGACAACCTGGCGCGGGTGGTGGATCTTTCGTCCATCGACTACGTGGTGGCCAACCACGGCGAGCCGGACCACAGCGGCGCCCTGCCGGAGCTGATGCGCCACATCCCCAAGACGCCGGTGTACTGCTCTGCCAACGGGGTCAAATCGCTGAAGGGCCAGTACCACGCGGACTGGGACTTCCGGGTGATGCGCACCGGCGACAGGCTTTCGCTGGGCAGCTGCGAGCTGGTGTTCGTGGAAATGCCCATGCTCCACTGGCCCGATTCCATGATGTGCTACCTGACCGGCGAAAACGTGCTGTTCAGCAACGACGCCTTCGGCCAGCACTACGCCTCGGAACTGATGTTCGCGGATCTGGTCGACGAGTGCGAACTGTGGGCGGAAGCCATCAAGTACTACGCCAACATCCTTACCCCGTTCAGCCCGCTGGTGACCAAGAAGATCGACGAGGTGCTGGCCCTGGGCCTTGCCGTGGACATGATCTGCCCCAGCCACGGGGTGATCTGGCGCAAGGACCCGTTGCAGATCGTGCAGCGCTACCAGCAATGGGCGGCCAACTACGCCGAGCACCAGTTGACCGTGGTGTACGACACCATGTGGAATTCCACCCGCCGCATGGCCGAGGCCATCGCCGCCGGGGCCGTGCAGGCCGACCCCACGCTGACGGTGAAGCTGTTCAACTCCGGGCTGGTGGACAAGAACGACATCATCACCCAGATATTCCGGTCCAAGGTGCTGGCCGTGGGTTCGCCCACGGTGAACCGGGGCGTGCTGACATCCGTGGCGGGCCTGCTGGAGGAAGTGGAAGGGCTGAAGTTCCGGGGCAAGAAGGCCGCCGCCTTCGGCTCGTACGGCTGGAGCGGCGAATCGCCCAAGGTGCTGGCCGAACGGCTGGCCAAGTGCGGCTTCTCGCAGGTGGGCGACCCCGCCCGCGAGGCCTGGAACCCCGACGACGAAGGGCTGGAACGCTGCCGCGCCCTGGGCCGTCAGTTGGCCGAGGCCGCCGGGGAATAACCGGGGACCGGGTGCATTGATCCGTGCAGGGCTGCCGGAGGCACTGTGTCACCGGGCGTGGGGAAACCCGCGCCCGGTTCAGCTTGTTGGCAGCGTCTGTTTTTGGATGCCTCCGGCGGCCAAGTGGCTACCGCCCCTTGGAACCCGGCATATTGTGTTCTCCTAATGCACAGGCAACACAAATAAAAATTCTCGAGAGGGATACGCGGAAACAAGGCTCCGCGCCCCGTTTTGTGACAGACCGCATATCATCCAACCACCCTGTAGCTCTCGCCGCCCTGATTGACGCCACACCACACCGCCCCCTATGACGGCGTCAGGCAGGCCGCGCACCGCACACACCATGCGGACGGCCCGCGCCTTCATCGCAACCTCCACCACGAGGGTTCCATGCACCGCCGCACGCCGCCCTTTGCGGGCGATTCCTGCGCCACCGTGGCCTGAGCGCCGCCGCAGGCCCCGGGCGGGGCCGCCGCGTCATCC
>NZ_VSMK01000466.1 GCF_011682075.1 Nitratidesulfovibrio liaohensis | reverse complement strand
GGTGGTGCCGTGGCCCACGCCGGTGGCGCTCAGCGAGCCGAACAGCCGCACGCGGATGTCCGCAGCGCGGGCCAGCACATCGGGCGGCAGGGCCGCGCACAGGGTGCGGAAGTCGTGCCCGGCCTTCATGGGGCCGATGGTATGGGAACTGGACGGGCCGGGACCGGCCTCGAACATGTCGAACAGCGATGTTTCTATGCTTGCGACCAGGGGCTGCATTCCTACTCCCGGCTGTCGTGAAAGAAGGAGGTCCATTCCAGCGCGCCCGCATAGGCCACGGCCAGGTCCGCCTGGGAAAGCCCCATGGCCGCTCCGCTGGACAGCACATCGTCCCAGCGGCCCCGTTCATAGTGCTCCATCAGTTCCAGCCATGGCGCGAAGGGGCCGGTGTGCGCGGTCAAGGCCTCGGTCAGGTCGTCCACCAGCGGCAGCGAACGCAGCAGTTCCGCCAGCGGCAGGCACAGCAGGGGTTCCAGCAACGAGAACAGCCCGAGCATGAACAGCGCCCCCGATTGCGGAACGGGTGGAACGGGCTGTGCCTGTCCCGCCTCCACTTGCCCTGCTCTCACTTGTCCGGCCCGCAACAGGGCACGGGTTGCGCACAATTCCAGAAACTTGGCGCGCAGGGCGGAAACCGCGATGAGTTCGCGCGCCATGGGCCCGGTATCGAATTCGGACAGCACGGTGACGCACAGCCACTGCACCAGGTTGCGCGTGCCCAGCAGTGAGATGCCGTGCTGGATGGACGTGACCTTGACCGGCAGGCCGAAGTGCACCGAGTTGATGTACCGCAGCAGCTTGTACGAAAGGGCCGCGTCGGACCGGACCACCTCGGTGGCGGCCTTGATGTTCACGTCCTCGCGGGCCAGGGTGGCCAAAAGGCGCATCTTGGCCGCCTGCGAACTGTCCAGCCGCCTGCCGTGCACCAGTTCCGGCCTGCTGAAAAAAAAGCCCTGGAACAGCGCAAAGCCCAGCGCCTCGCACTGCCTGTGCGTGGCGAGGTCTTCCACCTTTTCCGCCAGCAGCAGGCACTGGCGGGGGCGCAGACCGGCCACATCGCGGGCCAGTTCCGCCAGCGGGCGGCCCAGCACGTCGATCTTGACGATGTCCGCCAGATCCAGCAGCGCGTCCATGCCGGGCTGCCCCGCGTAGTCGTCCACAACGATCAGGTAGCCCTCGGACTTGAGGCCGGAAAGCGCCAGCAGCACGGCCTCGGTGGCGGGCACCGTTTCCAGCACCTCCACCCCGCACACGTCGGCGGGCAGGATGCGCGGCGTGCCCGCCAGCAGCATGTCCACAGCGAAGTTCACCAACAGGCGCTGGCCCTGTCCAAGGGCCGGACGGGCCATGGCGAAGCCGTCGGCGATGACCGACGCGGTGGCCACGCTGGCATCCACGTCGCCACTGCAACATTCGGGGGAATCGGGACGACGGAACAGCAACTCGTAGCCCCATACCTCTCCCGAGGCGTCGAACACAGGCTGCCGGGCCAGCAGCAACACCGGGCAGCAGGCCGCCCCCCCCCGAACGGTCGTCGAGGCCCCCTGCGCGGAGGTGCCGCGCGGCACGTCGGACGCCGACGTTCCCGCCTCTTGTCCGCTTGCCGCCGACGGAGCGCTGGACGACTGGTCGCCTTCCTCCGCAAGGCCGAGCATAGACCGCATGCGCCTGAGCATGTGTGAAATCCCTTCCCTCCCCCCGCAGTTCCCACGATCCCGCACCTGGGGCGCGGTACCCTGCGGGCCTCCGCAAGGTCGTGGCAAACTGTATGCGGTATGCCGCATGTCGGTCAACACGGCGATACAGCCAGGCAGGAGTGAAAAAAAAGCGAATAATGGCGGCTCAGTGCCGCCCGCCGCGCCCCTTGCCGGGGGTGGCACGGGAAGGGCTTGCGGCGGAGAGCGGCGCGGCTGCGCCCGCGCCTTGATCGAGGCGCAGGGAGCCTTCCAGCGCGGCATCCGGCGCCACGGAAAGGGTCCG
>NZ_VSMK01000465.1 GCF_011682075.1 Nitratidesulfovibrio liaohensis | reverse complement strand
CGGCAACCGCCAGCGGGTGCAGCGCATGCATGGCCGTCTCGCCCGGCACGCGGCTGGTGCCCGTGCCGTGGCCGTGGCCGCCCCGGCCCTGCCGGAATCTCCCCTTTCCTCCATGAAGGCCGCGCTGAACGCCATGGCCGAACGGGTGGGGCAGAAGGTGGTCAAGGACGACGGCGAGGAAGTGAACGAGGCGGGCCTGGCGCTGGTGCGCGCGGGCTACCGCAACCGCCGCGCCCCGCTGGTGTTCTGGGGCGTCAAGGCCGGGCTGACCCTGTGCGGCCTGTTGCTGGGCCTGGTGGTCCGCCTGCTGTCGGGCAGCGACATTCCCCTGGGCATGGTGGCGCTGCTGTTCATCTGCCCGGCGGTGGTGGGGCTGTACGCGCCCAATGTGTGGCTGTCGCGGCGCATCAAGGCGCGCAGGCTGGACATCATCAACTCGCTGCCCGACGCGCTGGACCTGCTGGTGGTCTGCGTGGAGGCGGGCATGGGCCTGGACCAGGCGTTCTCCCGCGTGGCGCGCGAAATGGCAGCCACCAACCCGGTGCTGGCCGAAGAACTGAACATGGTCATCCTGGAACTGCGCGCGGGCAAGTCGCGCGCCGAGGCCCTGAAGAATCTGGCCGCGCGCGTGGCGCTGGAAGACGTGAACAGCCTGGTCACGCTCATCGTGCAGGCGGATGCCTTCGGCACCAGCATTTCCAGCACGCTGCGCGTCTACTCCGACACCATGCGCACCACGCGCTTCCAGCGGGCAGAGGAAATCGCCGCCAAGATGCCGGTGAAGCTGCTGTTCCCGCTGGTGTTCTGCATTCTTCCGGCCCTGTTCGTGACCATCATGGGGCCCGCGTTCATCAAGCTGATGCAGGTTTTCGCCCAGATGGGCCAATAGTTCCGGCGGAATTTTATCCCCTCCGGCGCCCGCTGGCTGGCTTGTTCTCCCTGCCAGCGAACGAAATTCCCAGCCGGGGCGAAGAGAGAAAATCGCCCGGTTTGCAACCATGAAGGAAAACGCCATGACCGCCCGCACCGCCACCCGCCCCGCCCTTGCCCTGCTGGCGCTCTGCGCCCTGCTGCTTGCCGGTTGCGGCGCGCAGCAGACCACGCGCGGCTCTAACCTTTCGCTGATGGAACGCTACCACAGCGGCAAGGATCTGCTGCACGACGGCGAGGGGGTGGAGCCAACGCCCCAGGCTGATGCCATGAACGCCCAGGAGCATTTGCAGCGCGGCCTGGTTTTCCTGTCGCAGGATCGCTCGGAACTGGCCTTCGAACAGTTCAGCCGGGCCTGCCAGCTCGATCCCAAGCTGGCAGAGGCCCGTTACCAGCGCGGCGCGCTGCTGGTGGCGCGGGGCGTCACCGCCGAGGCGCGGGCCGACATCGACGCCGCCCTCTCCCTGGCCCCGGACAACGCCCTGGCCTGGGAAACGGCGGGCATGCTCAGCTTTGCCGAAGGCAACCTGACCGAGGCCGGAAGCCGCTTCGAACGCGCGCTGGCACTGGATCCCCGCCTTGCCGGGGCGGCCAGCCACCTTGGCGCCATCCACAATTACCAGGGGCAGCCGGACAAGGCCCTGGCCCTGTTCGTGCGGGCGCTGGAGCACATGCCCCGCTCGGGCGAACTGCACAACAACGCGGGCATCGCGCAGGCCATGCTGGGCAACGACGCCGCCGCCGTGGACCACTTCCGCACGGCCATCACCTGCGGTGCGCCCGGCAACCGGGTGTGGAACAACATGGGTCTGTCCCTGTGCCGCCTGGGCCGCTACGACGAAGCCTTCGAGGCGTTCCGCAACGCCGGGGGCGAAGCCGCCGCGCACAACAACCTGGGCGTGTACCTTTCGCAGCAGGGCGAGCATGCCCTGGCCCTGTACCACCTGCAACGCGCCCTGGAAGTGGAGCCGCGCTACTACGCCCGCGCGGCGGAAAACCTGAAGCGGGCGCGCCTGGCCGCACGCATCGCGCAGGGGCAGGGTCCGGCTGCGGCCACCGCCGCG
>NZ_VSMK01000475.1 GCF_011682075.1 Nitratidesulfovibrio liaohensis | reverse complement strand
CCCCCGGCGGCTCGTGGCGGGCCGGGCCGCCGTGCAGGCGGCCCCCTTCGCGCAGGCGGCGGGTTTCCGATTCTTCCAGCAGGCGGGCGGCGCGGCTGTGCACGCGGTTGATGCCGAACAGGAAATAGAACAACGGCCCGGCCACGGGAAAGGTCAGGCACACGGCAATCCAGCCCAGCGCCGCGCGGGGGTCGCGCTTGTACAGCAGGGCATGGCCCGCCGCGTACACGGATATCGCGTACATGGCGGGGATGAGCACCCATTGCAGGGTGGTCAGGGTGATCTCCGGGGAGAGGGTCATACCGCACCCCGCCGTGCCGTGGCATGGCCAAAGGCCCGGTTGCGACCGGAATGCGCGCGGCGCAGCCCGCGCGGCGCGGCGGGGGCGTTCCGAACCATGATTTCGATGCCTAGCGAACCACGAGCACGGGCACCTTGGCGAGTTGCAGCACCTGATGGGTGACGCTGCCCATGATCATGCCGCCCAGTTCGCTCAGCCCGCGCGAGCCCATGACGATGGTGTCGCAGCCTTCCTCTTCGCACACACGGATCACAGCCCTGCCCGGGGCACCATCCACGATGCGCACGGAAGTGGACACGCCCAATTCATCCAGCAGGGCACGCGGCTCGGCCAGCAGTGCTTCCGCCTCCTGGGTGCACTCGCGCACCAGCTCTTCGCGCGCCTCGCCGCCAATGAGAGCGGGGATCTCGCCGAAACTGTGCAGCAACACCACGTGTCCCTTGCCACCACAACGGGCCAGGTCCACCGCATGGCGTAGGGCAAGACGCGCATGTTCCGAACCATCCATGGGAAGCAGTATCTTCGAGTAAGGCATTCAAATCTCCTTTGTACTGTTGCTCCTGTGGCGTCGTGTGCCCACATCCGCCGTTTCCCTCATGCCGCACTGGGCTGGCACCGGCGGAAAAGACAGCTGCCGATACCACACATTGCACGACAGGTGTCCGGAATGCAACCCTTCCGGCATGTGTTGCGGTGCACCCATGTACTCAGGCCGTGGCACCGAGGGCGAAGCTGAAGGGTCAGGGTGCGTCTTCGGCAGCCTCTTCCGGCCCCCCGCGCTTTCTGATATGGCATGCCATCTGGACATCCACGTGCGCCGTGTTTTCAAGGGGGGTCCGAATGACGGGCGACATGCCACAGCACATGCGGGGCAACATGCGGGACGAGGAGCAGGAGCATCGCGCCACCGGGGGGCCAGCGCACGGGAAAGCTCCCGGCGGAAACGCGTCCGGCAGAACAACGTCCGGCTGCCAGACGCCCGGCCTGCTGCGTGCCCTGCTGGACAACCCCATGGTGGCGCTGTTCCTGCGCGACGGCCAGGGGCGCTACCTGGCCGCCAACCAGTTGTACGCCAACCTGGCCGGAGTGCCCGGCAAGGACGTGGTGGGACTTTCCCCGCGCGACATCTTTCCCCATGCCGTGGCCAACGCCCTGTTGGACGAGGACCGGCGCGTGGCCGCCGACGGCACCCCCCTGCTGTGCGAGCGCATGCTGCCCGACGACGAGGCCGAACGGGTGTTCCGCGTGGCCAAGCTGCCCCTGCCGCCCGAGGTGGCCGGGCCGGGCGCCGTGCTGGGCCTGGCCTTCGACGTCACCGCCCTGGTCCAGGCCGAAATAGAAGAAGAGGTGCGCCAGCGCACCGCCGCACTGGCCGAAAGCACGGCCCGATTCCGCGCACTGTTCGAACTGGCCCCGGACGCCGTGTACGTGCGCGGCGAAGGCGGTCGCATCGTGGACTGCAACCGCGCCGCCGAACGCATGTCCGGCCACCCGCGCGAAACCCTGTTGTCACTGCGCACGGCGGACCTGCTGCCGCCGGACATCGAGGCCCGCATCGACAACCTGCTGACCGGGTGCACCCTGCCCAGTGCCATCCCGCAGGACGCCACACCGCCAGACGCCACACCGGCTGACCCGCGCCAGACCACGGGCGGCGACAGCCCCGGCAGCGGCTTCTGCCCGACTGGCGGCTTCTGCATGGAAGGAGTCTGCGCCACCGCCCATTCCACCCACGAGGCCGAGGTGAGCGTGGAGCCCCTGCCCCTGTCCCTGCTGCAGGGTGAAGGCATGGCCGCGCTGGTGGTGGTGCACGACATTTCCGCACGCCGCGCCGCGGAACGGCAGATGCGGCTGTTCGAGCGGGTGTTCCGCAACGCGCTGGAAGGCATCTGCATCACCGACCCGGAAGGTATCATCATGGCGGTGAACCCGGCCTTCACCACCATCACCGGGTACCCGGCGGAAGACGCCGTGGGGCAGACCCCGCGCATCCTGAAATCGCACCATCACGACAGCGCCTTCTACGAAGACATGTGGCGCGCGCTGGTGGAGGAAGGCCGCTGGGAAGACGAGATATGGAACCGCCGCCGGAACGGCGAAGTCTACCCGGAATGGCTGAGCATCAGCGCCATTCCCGGCCCCACCGGGCGCACCGAGTACTACGTGGCCGTGTTCCACGACATCACGGAACTGAAGGCCAAGGAATCGCAGATCCAGCACCAGGCCCACCACGATGCGCTCACCGGCCTGCCCAACCGTGCCCTGCTGCGCGACCGGCTGAACATGGCCATCAACGGCGCCCGGCGCGAAGGCCGCAAGGTGGCCGTGCTGTCGGTGGACCTGGACAACTTCAAGCACGTCAACGACAGCCTGGGCCACATGGTGGGCGACATCTACCTGCAACAGGCCGCCGAACAGATGCGCCAGATGGTCCGCCCGCAGGACACCCTGGCCCGCGTGGGCGGCGACGAATTCGTGGTCGTGTTGCAGGACGTGCAGGACGAACGCGATGCCGCGCAGGTGGCCGAACGATTGCTGGCCCGGTTCACCGACCCGGTGCGCGTGCAGGAACATGAACTGTTCGTGGGAACCAGCGTGGGCATTGCCCTGTTCCCCGACGACGGCGACGACCCGGACACCCTGGTGCGCAACGCCGACATCGCCATGTCGCGCGCCAAGGAACACGGCAAGCGCCGCTATCACCTGTTCACCCCGGCCATGAACGAGCGCGCCATGCGCCGCCTGTTGCTGGAAGGCGACCTGCACCGCGCCCTGGCCGCCGGAGACATCACCGCCCACTACCAGCCGCGCGTGGACCTGAACACCGGCCTGATCACCGGCATGGAAGCCCTGGCCCGCTGGACCCGGGCCGATGGCACCCAGGAACATCCGGCGGAGTTCATCCCCCTGGCCGAAGCCACGGGCCTCATCGTGCCCCTGGGCGAGCACATGCTGCGCCTGGCCTGCGCCCGGACCCGCGCCCTGCTCGACGCCGGGCACGCCGACCTGCACGTGGCCGTCAACCTTTCCGTTCACCAGTTCCGCCATCCCAACCTTGTGGGCATGGTGGCCGACGTGCTGGCCGCCACCGGCCTGCCGCCGTCCCTGCTGGAACTGGAGATCACCGAATCCACCATCGTCACCGACACGGACCACACCATCCGCAAACTGAACCAGCTGGCCGAGATGGGCATTGCCCTTTCGGTGGACGATTTCGGCACCGGGTATTCGTCGCTGTATCAGCTCAAGAACCTGCCGCTGACCTCGCTGAAGATCGACCGTTCGTTCATCAGCGACATCCCCGACGATCCCAACGACGCGGCCATCGCCGCCACCATCATCACCATGGCCGATCGGCTGGGGCTGCGCGTGGTGGCCGAAGGGGTGGAAACGCCGGAGCAGCTCAACTTCCTGCTGCTGGAAGGCTGCCACGAGGTACAGGGATTTCTGTTCAGCCGCCCCCTGCCCCCGGACGACTTCACCGCGCTGCTGGCACGGGGCAGACGGCTGACCGTGCCCCGTGACGAGGGCGGCGGCATCTGACCGGGGGGCCGATGACAGTGCGATCCGACCAGCAATGGTCGGCGAAGCAGTGCACTGCACGCGGGGTGTCATTCCCCGAAATCAAGCGCGGTTAACCCCGGCGGATATTCTCCGCTCGTACCCATTCCCACCGCGCATCCGCAACAAACGCCCCGGCCCGGAAACATCCGGAAGCCGGGGCGCCTTCGTTTGCGGTGCATGCACGTGCGGGTGGCGCGTGCGGATGCGGGCCGCCGCCCGTGACGGCCGAAACTGGCGGGCCGCATTGGATGAAAAAAAATGGGGAAAAGGGACCAGCCGCCGCCCGCCATCCGCAGCCAGCCCTACAACGCCGACTTTTCCGCCGCGATGATGTCCAGATACGGCCACAGCCACAGCAGGCGGCGCAGCCGCACCGTCACGCTGCCAACGGTACGCTCTGGCCGCAGGTCCGGATCGGACCAGATGGTCACGCCGTCGCGTTCCTCGCGCCGGAACCGGGCAGCCTCGCGCCCTTTGGGTTTGCCCACGCGCACGGCGGGGAGGCTCAGCAGCGAGCCGCCCCCTCAGCAGCCGCGCAGGGGCTGGTAATACAGCGTCACGTGCCCGCCGCGCCCGGCCACGTGGCGCAGTGCATCGGGCTTGATGTCGATCATGGTTGCCTCCGGCGGCCTGCGCGAAAGTTTGGCGGATGTTCGCCGGATATCTGGCGGATGCCCGGCACCCCTGCCACTTGTGGTTATGCCACCAGGGTGCGCGCGCCTTCCACGTCGAAATACGAAAACCACAGGAACCTGCGCAACCGCACGCGGGCCGGTTCGTCCCAGCGCAGCCGCTTCACGGCCGGGTCAAGCCACACCACCACGTCGTCCACCATATGCCGGTGAAAGGCGGGCCGCATCCATTCCGGGGGTTGCCCCACGCGCACGGCGGGGGTTCGCACGGGCATGATGCGCGACGCTCAGCCGCAGCCGCGCGCCGCCTGCATGTACACGATCACGTTGCCGCCGCCAGACAGGATGCGATCCCGGGCGTTGTCGTCGATGTAGATCATGGCCGCCTCCGGGGCGCGTGGCGCCCGCATGCAGACATGCTAGGCATTGCCGGGTGCGGGCGCAAGCGGTGCGGCACGCCCCGGCACGAGGCACTCCCGCCGGGCACCGCGCGATCTGCACCCAGTCACCGTCCGGTCACTGTCCGGTCGCCGCGCAGCCCGGGCACGCTGCCTGGCAAACAAGGAGCGGACATGGGGCGGTCGGTGCCCACACACCCCATCAGGACAGGCGGTACTTGAATGCCTCGTACCCGAAGGAACGCACCACCTCGCGCCGCGCGCCACGCCCATCCGCACCGGCAGGCCGGTAGCGTGCGATGGCGGGCAGTTGCAGCCCGTTGAAGGTGGTGGTCTTGACCATGCTGTAGATGGCCATGTCCAGGAAGGCCAGCCGGTCGCCGGGTTGCAGGGGCGTGTCGAACGAATATTCGCCGATGACGTCGCCCGCCAGGCACGACTTGCCCGCGAAACGGCAGGTCCACGCCTTCTCGCCCGGCAGGCCGGAGCCGATGCAGCCGGGGCGATAGGGCATTTCCAGCACGTCGGGCATGTGCGCGGCGGCAGAGGTATCCAGAATGGCGATGGGCATGTCGGCCTGCACCACGTCCAGCACGGTGCACAGCAGCACCCCGGCGTTCAGGGCCACGGCCTCGCCCGGCTCTATGTACACCTGCACCCCGTACTTCTGCTGCATGCGGTCGATGCACCGGCACAGCAGGTCCAGGTCGTAGCCGGGCCGGGTAACGTGGTGCCCGCCGCCGAAGTTCAGCCACTTCATGCGCGAAAGATGCGCGCCGAACCTTGCCTCCACCGCGTGCAGGGTGCGGTCCAGCGCGTCGGCGTCCTGCTCGCACAGGGTGTGAAAATGCAGGCCGGAAATGCCGTCCAGCGCGTCCTGCCCGCGCGTCGCCGCCTCTGCCAGTGCGGCCTCGAAGTGGTGGGGCCGCACCCCCAGGCGCGAACCCGGCGAACACGGGTTGTAGATGGCCACCGCCCCTTCCGAGTGCTCCGGGTTGATGCGGATGCCGCACTCGATGGGCCGCCCCGCCGCCGCCACCGCCGGGCGGAAACGGTTCCACTGCGCGAACGAGTTGAACACCAGATGGTCGGCCAGGGTCACCAGCTCGGCCATGTCCGCATCGCTGTACCCGGCGGCAAAGGCGTGCACCTCGCCCCCGAATTCCTCGCGGCCCAGCCGCGCCTCGTGCGGCGAACTGGCGCAGGTGCCGTGCAGCACCCCGCCGTGCGCGCGCGACAGCAGCGGAAACAGGCTCCACATGGCAAAGCCCTTCAGCGCCAGCAGCACCTTGGCCCCGGTGCGGCGCTGCACCGTGTCCAGGACGGCGGCGTTGGCCTCGATGCGGGCCTCGTCCACCACAAAACACGGAGACGGGAAGCGGCTGGGGTCGAGCTTGGCGAGATAGGCTTGGTCCATCATTCCGGGGTACTCCTTGCGAAAGCGGAAAACGGGAAGCCGACGGCAGCAATGCGGCGTTCTGTCGGCAGGGCTGAAACCGGAAAAGGCTTACGCTCCACACGTGGCGATGGCGCGCATGCGCGCCATGAGCAGCGGAACGCGCCCCTGGCTGGCCGGATCGGGCGGCAGGTAGCCGGGCAGCGCATCCAGAAAATCTTCATCGGCCAGCAGCGCGGCAAAGGCCGCACCAAGGTAGCCGCGCACGGCTGCGTCCGCAGCCTGTACCTCGCCCGCGATATCCGGTCGGCCATCCAGCACGACCACCAGGTCTTCCATGTCGTGGCTGGTGAGGTAATCGCCCTTGCCACGGCCCCGAAAGGCTTCCAGCTTGGTGGCCAGAAAATACACCGGAGCGGCCACCCGCAAAGTCACGCCTTCCACGGTCATGCGCACGGCATGGCGCAGTGCATCACCATACCAGCGGTTGGAAAAGCCCAGCACAGCCTCATCCGTGGGCATGACGTCAAGCACCAGCGCACCGCGCCGCCAGCGGCACACCACGTCCATGTCCTCCGCGAAGCCGCGTGCCCGCAGGCGGTCGGCCAAGCGGTAGTAAGCGGCACGGGTGGCTGCCTCGACAATGACGTCCACGTCCAGCGTGGGCCGCACGTCGGGGGCCGCAGGGTCCGTCAGCAGCAGGGCCACGCTGGCCCCGCCCACGAAGGCCACTTCTTCCGCAAGGTCGCCCAGCAGGCGCGCGACGTCCAGCACGTGGCCGATGTTACGCAGTCGGCGCATCATCGCTCCGCAACATGCCTTTCAGAAGTTCCGCCGCCCGCTGCTGCTCGCGCACACGCCCGATGCGGATGGCGTCGAGCAGGCTCAGGGCCTCGTACAGACGGGCATTGCGCAGGGCAACCGCAGGCACGGATTTGTACAACGGCGACAGGGACACTCCCCGCTGTTCCCCTTCCGGGTGCGGCCAGACATAGGCCGCTTCGGCTCCCGCGTCATGCAGGAACTCCCCCTTCAGTGCGGGCGCGGCAAAAGCCGTCGGCACCCCGCGCGTCACCGTGCCGATGTCCGGCGGAAAGGCATACTTCACGCCATGCACCAGAAATTCTTCCAGCGCGGCGCGCACGGGCCTGCGCCTGTGCTCATCGTACAGTCGGGCTTGCGTGGCACGCCTGATGGAACTGTGGACCATGGACATGCTCATGCCCAACGCCGCGCCTAACTGGTCGTAAGTCCACCGAGTACGCCGCGCCACCGAAAGCTTGAGCATGACGAGTACATCTTGCGGGAGCAGGTTCATGCATATTCCATATTCTAGATTCTAGAATGTCGCAAGCCCCTCCCCAAAAATTGCTGCCCGCTGCACCTGCACCCGCTGCCTGAACAAGGACCGGGGGACCGCGCAGGCGGCCCCCCGGAATTCATGCTGCTCACTGTGCCGAGACAATCGGCATTCGGAGGGAGTTTGTTCCCCGGCAAGGAAGAGATGCGGACCGCTGGGGGAGTGTGCGCCAGCCGTTACACGAGCAACGCAAGTGTTGCGGATGGCGACCGCACAGCGCGCTTTTGGTACGCGACCGAAGCGGAACGCATCTCTGACGCAGCCGGAGGCAAACTATCTCGAAGGCCTACTTCTCCACCACCACCCACGGCAGCCCGTGCTTGTTCAGGGCGTCCATGAACGGGTCGGGGTCCAGCTGCTCCATGTTGTACACGCCCTTGCCGGACCACTTGCCGGTCACCATCATCATGGCGCCGATCATGGCGGGCACGCCGGTGGTGTACGAAATGGCCTGCGAACCCACCTCGCGGTAGCATTCCTGATGATCGCACACGTTGTAGATGTAGACGGTCTTGGGCTTGCCGTCCTTCACCCCCTGCATCAGGCAGCCGATGCAGGTCTTGCCCTTGGTGCGCGGGCCGAGGGATGCCGGGTCGGGCAGCAGCGCGCGCAGGAACTGGATGGGCACGATCTTCTTGCCGTCGTGCTCCACTTCGTCGATGCGGGTCATGCCCACGTTTTCCAGCACCTTCAGGTGGTTCAGGTAGTTGTCCGAGAAGGTCATCCAGAACCGGGCGCGCTTGAGGCCCTTCAGGTTCAGCACCAGCGATTCCAGTTCCTCGTGGTACATGAGGAAGCACTTCTTGGGGCCGATGCCGTCCGGAAAATCGTAGTTCATGGACCACGACAGGGGGTCGGTTTCCACCCACTCGCCCCGTTCCCAGTAGCGACCGCGCGCGGTCACTTCGCGGATGTTGATTTCCGGGTTGAAGTTGGTGGCAAAGGGATGGCCGTGGTCGCCCGCGTTGCAGTCGATGATGTCGAGCACGTGCACTTCGTCCAGCAGGTGCTTCATGGCATAGGCGCAGAACACGTTGGTCACGCCGGGGTCGAAGCCGCTGCCCAGAAGGGCCATCAGCCCGGCCTTCTCGAAGCGCTCCTGATAGGCCCACTGCCACTTGTACTCGAACTTGGCCTCGTCCAGCGGCTCGTAGTTGGCGGTATCCAGGTAATGCACGCCGGTTTCGAGGCAGGCGTCCATGATGGTCAGGTCCTGGTACGGCAGGGCGATGTTCAGCACCATGTCCGGCTTGTAGGCGCGGATCAGCGCCACCAGCTCGGGCACGTTGTCCGCGTCCACCCGGGCCGTTTCGATGGTGCGCCCGGTGCGGGCCTTCACGTCTGCGGCAATGGCGTCGCACTTCGACTTGGTGCGGCTTGCCAGCATGATTTCGGAAAATACGGAGGGAACCTGCGCGCACTTGTGGACGACCACGCCGCCCACGCCGCCAGCGCCGATGATGAGGACACGTGCCATGACGCACTCCTTTGCGCACCCCGCCCGCCCCGAACACCCATGCCCGGAAACGCGCGACTGCGCGACACTGCTGTGGTTATCCCGAACGGCCTGCCCCACACCATGGGACGGCCCCGCTTGTTGCCTGTATGCGCCGGTGACCGGCATCAGCATATCATGCCATGGGCATGACATGCATCAAAGGTATCCTGCTTCGATGGGGTGCGGGCCTTGCGCTTCAATGCTTCTTGGCGTTTCAGCAGACGCACCGCTCGCCGCCCATGGGACAGTGCGATTTTCACCGCATTGTCGTGGCGCTGCGGCGCCCGCTCCCGAAAGCTCATGCTTTCTTCACGCCCCAGCACAACCCGCCGACAGTGCGATTTCGTTCGCTGGCAAGGAAGGCCAGGGCCGCATGAGGGAGCGTACTCTTTGGTACGTGACCGATATGCGGCCCGCCGCCTGACGAAGCCCAGCGGGCGAAATCGCCTGTCGGAGCGGGTGCCTAGCGTTCGAAGTAGGTATAACCCCGCAACCCATCCTCATATGCCTGCATCACCCGGTACCGGTCCGAGGGGGTGATGCGCCCCTCGCGCACGGCCTGTTCCGCGGCCTCGCGGATATCCTCAATGATGCGTCGGGGGTCGTATTCCACGTACGACAGGATGTCGGCCACGGAATCGCCGCGCAGTTCGCGCACGAATTCGTAGCTGCCGTCCTCGTGCACGCGCACCGAAACCACGTTGGTGTCGCCCAGCAGGTTGTGCAGGTCGCCCAGGGTTTCCTGATAGGCCCCCACCAGGAACACGCCGAGGTAGTACTCCTCGCCGTCCTTCAGGGGATGCAGGTCCAGGGTGCCCTTCACGCCTTGCGGGTCGATGAAGTGGTCGATGCGCCCGTCGCTGTCGCAGGTGATGTCGGACAGGATGCCCTGGCGCGAGGGCAGCTCGTTCAGGCGGTGCAGGGGCACCACCGGAAACAGCTGGTCGATGGCCCACGAATCGGGCAGCGACTGGAACACGCTGAAGTTGCCGTAGTAGATGTCGGCCAGGGCCACGTCTATCTCGGCAAGATCCTTGGGCACGTGCTTCAGCTTCTGCTTTTCCTGGGCGATGCGCTTCATGATGGCCCAGAAATAGCGTTCGCCAAGGGTGCGTTCGCGCAGGGTGATGCGCCCGGTCAGGAACTGCTGGCGCACTTCGTCGCGATAGTACACGGCGTCGTTGTAGCATTCCTGAAGGTTGCGCAGGGTAAGACCGGCCAGCGCCTCGCGCATGTTGCGCACGGGCTCGGGGCAGTCGTCGGGCAGGATGTCGGGCAGGTTGCCTATCTCCACGCGGCTCACGTCCAGGATGTTGAACAGCAGCATGGAGTAGTAGGCCACGGTGGCACGGCCCGATTCGGTGACGATGTGCGGATGGGCGATGCCTTCCTCGTCGAGGATGTTCATCACCGCCTCGATGATGTCCGCGCAGTATTCGTCAAGGCTGTAGTTGCGGCTGCTCACGTAGTTGGTGTGCGAGCCGTCGTAGTCCACGGCAAGGCCCCCGCCAAGGTCCAGGTAGCCCATGGCCGCGCCTTCGGCCACCAGGCCGCCGTAGATGCGGCAGGCCTCCATGACGGCGGCGCGGATGTCGCGGATGTTCGGCACCTGCGACCCCAGGTGGTAGTGCAGCAGCTGGAAGCAGTCGAGCATGTCGTGGTCCTTCAGCTGGTCCACCACGTCGACGATCTGCGCCGTGGTCAGGCCGAAGGTGGAGCGCTCGCCGCCGGAATCGGTCCAGTGGCCGCCCGCCTTCACGGACAGCTTGGCGCGCACGCCGATGAGCGGGCGCACGCCAAGGCACCTGGAGCGCTCCAGGATGAGCGGCAGCTCGCTGGCCATTTCCAGCACGAAGAAGCACTTGTAGCCCATGCGCACGGCGTGCAGGCCAAGGTCGATGAACTCCTCGTCCTTGTAGCCGTTGCAGACCAGGCAGGCCTCGTGGTCGCGCAGTTGCGAGACGGCGGCGATGAGTTCGGCCTTGCTGCCTACCTCCAGCCCGTGGTGGTAGCGCGAGCCGAACTGGGCGATCTTTTCGACCACCTGCTGCTGCTGATTGACCTTGATGGGGAAGATGCCCCGGTATTCGCCCTTGTAGCCGAGCGACCCGATGGCCTTGCGGAAGGACTGGTGAAGACTGGTGATCTGGGAATCGAGAATGTTCTCGATGCGCAGGAGCACCGGCATGTCATAGCCGCGCTCCCGCATGCCCCGGATGATTTCCGGAATGCTTACGGCAGGACCGCGGTTGTCTCCGAAAGGATAGACCACGACATCGCCGCTCTGGGCGACATCGAAGTACCCGGCACCCCAATTGCGGATGCCATAGAGCTCAGCGGAGTCTTCGACACTCCACTGTTGCAGCGTACGGTTTCTTGCCAATTCCCGAACCTCATACATACCCCGTTTACAGGTGCATGCCACGGCACCGCCTGTGCGGCGGGCCGACCAGAGCCTCTCTCTTCCTTCATGCGCGAGTGCAGGGCAGGGGCGCGCACGCGTTGGAAGAGTGGCACTATCTATTGACAGCGGGGGGGCTTGTCAACGGTATTTTCCCCCATTTCGCACGAACGTCACAGAGTCCTGCAATCATTGGGCGTGCATGACGGGGCATGCGCACCCGGTGGGTGTTCCACCCATTTTTCGGTAGGGCATGACGTGAGTGAAGACTTGCCGCTGACAGGGCGGGCAACGCTGTGGTATGGCGGAGCTGAGCATCTTGCAGGCCATATCCAACAAGGCCTAAAGGTCATGCCGAATCCCGTCGTAAAGAGGAGGCTGACCAACGTACGGTTCGTCTGCCGCGTGGCTGGTCACGGCCTGCCAGACCAGTTGTCTGGTCAAACCGGCAGAAAATCCGGCGGATTGCTCACCGGTCGGCCAGTTGCCACGGTCACCCGCAGTTGCCCGCCCAGCCGCGCGGGTGGCGGCCCGCACACCCGGCAACGCCGCGCGGCATGGCTTCACGGTTTCACTGTATCCAGGTTCCATCCGGCAGGCGCGCGTACGGCACGTTTGGGGAAACGTGCGAGGATCACGCCGCCGCCGACCCGCCCGGCACCACCCCTTGCGTTACCCCCCTCACGCATGGTCACGCCAGCCCGACCTTCGCCCGGCACCGGATGCCGTGGCGCGTTGCGGGCATGCGCGGCTTTGTCCGCCCTCATTGTGGCACGAGAGGCACCATTGCTCGACAAGAACAGGATGCACCGCTGCATGAACGCCCTGCTGGCCAACGGTCTGCAGGACGACGCCGACCCCGAGACCGCACGCGTCACCGGGGTGGCGAACCTGTTCTATGGCGTCACGGCACTGTTCTCCGCCATCATGGCGGTGCTGGATTTCATGCAGGACCAGAACACCCTCGCGCTGTTACTGCTGGCGATGCTGGCGCTTGCCCTGTTCGGGCTGTTCTGGGTGGGCCGCACCGGTCGCCATGCTCTGCCCAGCACCGCGCTGGTATTGGCGCTGTTCAGCCTGTCACTGTACATGGTGTCCCACGGCGGCGTGGAGGGCAGCGGCTTCGTGTGGCTGTTCATCTTTCCGCCCGTGGTCATGCTGACCTTCGGCCTGTCCATCGGCATCCTGCTGATGGCCGCCCTGCTGCTGGGGGTGGGCGCCATACTGTTCCTGCCCGGCGATCCCTTCCTGTACGCCGACTATTCGCAAGCCTTCCGCATCCGCTACATGGTGGCCCTGCTGTGCTGCGGCATCTTCGCCGGGCTTGCGGAATACACCCGCCGCCACACCCAGCGCCTGCTCATCCTGCTTACCCAGCAACTGGCCGAAAGCGCCCGCACCGACGAGCTGACCGGCCTCGCCAACCGACGGGCCCTGTGCGAACGGCTGGAATACGAGCAGGTGCGCGCCCGCCGCACCGGCAGGTCGCTGTCCATCGCCATCTGCGACATCGACCACTTCAAGTCGGTGAACGACTGCTACGGCCACCAGTGCGGCGACCAGGTGCTGCAATCGGTGGCCGGGCTGCTGCACGACAACCTGCGCCATCAGGACACCATCTGCCGCTGGGGCGGAGAGGAGTTCCTGCTGCTGCTGCCGGAAACCGACGAGGCCGGGGCCGCCCGGCTGGCCGAAAAGCTGCGCGGCCTGGTGGAAGCCTCGGAGTACTCGTACCACGGCATCCCCGTCAGCGTTACCCTGTCCTTCGGGGTGCACACCTGCGGCCCGGAAGGCGACATCGACTACCACATCCGCAAGGCCGACCAGAAGCTGTACCTGGCCAAGGAACAGGGCCGCAACCGGGTGTTCGCCGGGGAAGTGCCCGACATTTTCCTGCCCGAGGGGCTGATGCTGGACGAAGAGGAAGCCTAGGGCGCTTCCGGAATATCTCCCCGGCACCTGCCGGGCACGCCCCCTGCCCCGTCGCAACGCATGCGGGCCGCGAAGGTTTCCCCTCGCGGCCCGCTGCTCGTTTCCGGATTCGATGTCGGGCGCTACACGCCGCCGCCGCGCACCAGTTCCAGCAGCGTGCGCACGGCAAAGCCGGTGCCGCCGCCAGGGCAGGTGGACGTCTTCTTGGCGGTGTAGGCGGGCCCGGCAATGTCCAGGTGCGCCCAACGCACGCCCTTGTCCACGAACTGCTTCAGGAACAGCGCCGCATTGACCGCCCCGCCCTCGCGCGGGCCCACGTTGGCGATGTCGGCCACGTCGCTCTTCAGGTTCTCGAAGTACATGTCCCACAGCGGCAGGGGCCAGAAGCGGTCGCCCACCACGTCGCCCACGGTGCGGATGCGGCCGGACAGGTCATCGTCGTTGGCGAACACCGCCGCCACGTCCGTACCCAACGCCACCACGCAGGCCCCGGTCAGGGTGGCCAGGTCCACCAGCACCTCAGGGGCATATTCGCGCTGGGCCCAGGTCAAGGCGTCGCACAACACCAGCCGCCCTTCGGCGTCGGTGTTGATGATCTCCACCGTCTTGCCGGACAGGGTGGACACGATGTCGCCGGGGCGGGTGGCCCTGCCGTCGGGCATGTTCTCGGTGCAGGGCATGATGCCCACCACTCGGCGGGGCACGTCGGAGCGGCCCAGCGCTTCAAACATGCCCAGAATGGCCGCCGCGCCCGCCATGTCGCCCTTCATTTCGTGCATCTTGGCGGCGGGCTTCAGACTGATGCCGCCCGTGTCAAAGGTGATGCCCTTGCCCACGAACACCAGCGGCTTCTGGTCCTCGGTTCCCTTGGGGGCATGCTCGATGACCACCAATCGGGGTTCCTCCTCGGCGCCGCGGAACACCGAGGCAAAGGCCCCCATGCCCATCTCCACCAGTTCGGCGCGGCCCAGCGAACGGGCCAGCATGCCGTACTTCTTCGCGATGGCCACGGCCTGCTCGGCCAGATGGCCGGGGGTGACGAAGTTGGGCGGCCCGTTGACCAGGTCGCGCGCCAGGGCCACCCCGGCGGCTGCGGCCTCGCCCCGGCGG
>NZ_VSMK01000463.1 GCF_011682075.1 Nitratidesulfovibrio liaohensis | reverse complement strand
GGCGCCAGGGTGTGCAACGGCCTGATGCTGGCCGGTGGCAAACGCCCGGCAACCCGGCTGGCGCGCGGCAGGGAACCGACCATGGCTCCGACCGGGCATGGCCCGGCTGCGGAAGCGCGGCGGCAACCCCCGGTGCGGGATGACCTGGCGAGAGAATGGCGCGCCGCGCGGATGTCCGTTACCGCCCCGATAGCCCGTTTCCGCCGTGGCGTCCAATGGTTTCGGCCCGTACCGGCATGGCGGTATGCGGTGACGCATGCGTTCGTGATGCTGGTGGAAGCGCCGTGCCGGTGGGGCTGGGGGCCGGACAGGCAACACGGCAGAAAAGGAGGGCGCGGCAAGGCGAGCGAGTGCACGCTGGCATGGGCGATGCATTAAGCAACGTAAAGGCGGAACCCGGCAAAATCGTCCGCCCGGAGGCAGTATGTCCATTACGTCCACCTACGGCACTTACGGCACCTACGGCATCGACATTGCCAAGTACACCGAGGGCAATTCCACCTCGTCGACTTCCTCGTCGGCGTCGGGCACTTCGTCGTCCTCCTCGTCTTCCGCATCCGGCAACACGGTGACCGGGCTTTCGCTGGACTATCTGTCCCAGCTTTCCAGCGTGCTCAAGGAAATTTCACCCAATGCCACCGGCAAGCTGACCTTCAGCATGGTGGAAGAGTACCGCAAGCAGATGGAGGAGGAATTTTCCGCCAAGGTGCGCGAAGACCTGACCAAGCTGGGCGTGGACAAGGACGTGGAGTTCAGGGTGGTCACCGATGAAAAGACCGGCGGCGTTTCCGTGATTACCAACAGCCCGGACAAGGCCAAGATCGAGAAGTATTTCAAGGACAATCCGGACATGGTCAAGAAGTTCCAGAAGATCCAGACCCTGTCCAACCTCGAGAAGGCCCGCAAGGCGGAGGGGTATTCCCTCCAGGACATCAAGACCCGTCTGCAAATGGAAGCCATGAGCGCATGGTGGAGCGAGGACGGTGCCTCGTCGCAGATCATGGATTATACCGCCGATCAGGCCACCTTCCTTACCGGGTTGCGTGCACGGGTATAGCCGCACTCGGTGTACGGCGGTTGCGCGCTGGCGAGGTTGCCGGCGGAGGCCTTGCCTCATTTCGTATGTTGCGGCCCCCCCATCCGGCACGCGCCGCAACCGGCCCGCCGGGGCGCGGTGCTGCCGGGGGTTGTCATTGCCGGGCGATTGCGGCATGACGTGCCCGTGAACGCGCCAGCCCACGCCACCACTTCCGCCGTCCGCCACGCCGTGCCGGGCGATGCATCGCCGTCGATGTCTTCCCTGACACCGAACGGCGCGCCGTTGCGCACCATCCAGGTGGTCAACGTGCGCTGGTTCAACGCCACGGCGTGGTACGGCATGATGCTGGCCCGCCTGCTGCGCGAGGCCGGGCACGAAACCCTGGTGCTGGGTCTTGCGGGCACCGAATCCTTCGAACGCGCCCGTGCCTGGGGGCTGGACCCCATCCCCCTGCCGCTGAATTCCGCCAATCCCTTCACCCTTGTCGGGCTGTACGGCACGCTGCACCGCATGGTGCGCGATTTTCGCCCCCATGTGGTCAACTGCCACCGGGGCGAATCGTTCGTGCTGTGGGGACTGCTGAAGGCGCTGCACGCGCACGGGCCGCACCGCTTCGGGCTGGTGCGCACGCGCGGCGACCAGCGCCTGCCCAAGGGCAACCGGCCCAACCTGTTCCTGCACACCCGTGTGGCCGATGCGGTCATCGCCACCAACTCGGTGATGGCCGAACATTTCACCACTCAGATGGGCGTGCCCGCCGACCGGGTTCACACCATTCTCGGCGGGGTGGATGAATCCGTGTTCCGCTTCGACGCGGCGGGCCGCGCCCGCGTGCGGGCCGAGTATGGCTGGACGGACGACGATTTCGTTGTGGGGCTGCTGGGCCGGTTCGACGCGGTGAAGGGCCAGCGCGAGCTGATCGAAACCGTGGCGGGCCTGCGCGCGGGCCGCTGGGACGGCACGCCGCGTCC
>NZ_VSMK01000462.1 GCF_011682075.1 Nitratidesulfovibrio liaohensis | reverse complement strand
GCCAGTTGGCCGCCATTGCCGAGGACCTTGGCCGGGTGGCCGCGCCGCAGCGCACCGCCCCACGCCGGGCCGTGTTTGACCTGCAACGCATGCTGCGCGATGCCCACGACGCCGTCGCCGACCGCGCGGAGCGCAAGGGCCTGGCCATCTCATGGTTCATGGCGCCGCATCTTTCGCAACTGTACGAAGGGGACGCGGGCCAACTGGGCGAGCTGCTGCGCCTGCTGGCCGAAAGTTCGGTGCGTTCCACGGACAAGGGTTCGGTGCACATGTCGGTGCGCCGCGTGCCCGACAGCACGGACCCCGGGCATCTGCTGTTCACCGTCAGCGATTCCGGGGCGGGTGCGCCGCCGCACAAGCGCAGTGTCAGCGCGCTGGCCCGGGCGTGGGAAATGGCCGACGCCGCCGGGGGCACCCTGACCGTGGAAAGCGGACGGGGACAGGGCACCACCATTTCGTTCACCGCGCGGCTGGTGGCCCTTTCCGGCGATGCCACCGCGCCGCGCCCCTTCGTGGGCGTGGACCTGACCGACGATCTGCGCGTGGCCCGGCCCACGCCGGATGCCGTCACGGCGGCGGACCATCTGCATCTGGGGCCGGTGGCCCCGCGCCGCCCGTTGCAGGTCATCGTGGCCGACGACGTGCCCAGTAACCGCCAGTTGCTCGCCTTTTTCCTGGAAGGACTGCCCCATGCACCGCTGGAGGCGCGCGGCGCCACCGAAGCGGGCATCCTGTACCGACGCGCGCCCTCGGGCCTGGTCATCATGGACGGGGACATGCCGGAGGACGACATCGTGGCGGCCCTGGCGTCCATCCGCGCCTTCGAGCAGGAGCACGGCCTGCCCCCGGTGCCGGTGCTGGCCCTTGTGTCGCACGAGGCGCAGGCCGAGCGCATGCTGGCCGCCGGGTGCACCGAAACGCTGGAAAAGCCTCTGACCCGCAGCGGCCTGCGCGCCGCCGTGCAGCGGCTGGCCTCGCCCCATGCCGAGCCGGATCCGCAACCCGAGTACACGGGCTACGCCGGATACGGGGCCAGCGCAGCGGAACTGCCGTACGGCGAAGAAGGCGACGACGCCCACGCCGCGCCGCCGGATTTCGCGGAACTGCCGGACCTGTTCCTGGCCGCTGCCGGGAACGGTGCCGATGGCGGTCTGGCCGGTAATGCCGGGACAGACGAGCTTTCGCTGGCCGGAGATGCGGCCCCGGCGTGGGATGCACCCGAGGCCACGTGGGACGGTGCGCATGCCGACGACACCCCGGCCCGCCCCCATGATACGATCATGGATGCACTGCCGGAATTGCCGGACGGAGAGTCCAGGCCTGACGGAGACGCGCTTGCCGAGCCCGCAGCTGACGAGCCCACGGCGTGGCACCCCTGGGATCGCCCCGTGTCCGGCTCCGTGCTGCCCGGGGCACTGGCGACGGGCGCGCAGGAACTGGCTCCGCTCAGCCCCGAAGCCGCCCATGCCATGGCCGATGCGACAAGCCCGGGCGAGGACCACGCCGAAGCCGAGGAACTGCCCGACCTGTTCGGCGCGGACATCTTTGCCGTGGGGCATGCCGATCCCGCCGTGGCACCGCAGGCGTCTGCATCCGGCGCCACCCCGGCAACCGGCGCATCGCACGATGGCAGCTTGCTGCCCGAAGGCGGATCGTTGCTGGACCTCATCGTCACCGACGCCGAGGATGCCGAACCCGTTGACGAAGCCCCCACCGCGCCAAGCCAGCCCCCGGCAACTCCGCCCTCGGCAGCCCCGGACTCTGCAAGCCTGACCCCGTCCATCATGGCGGAAGAACCTGCTGCCACGGTCGCGGCTGCTGCCACGACCGCCGCTGCTTCCACTACGGTTTGGGGTGACGATTTCGAGGAATCCGTGGGCGAACCCATGCCCGTGGCGACTGCCCCTGCCCAGCCACCGGTTGCGGGCGCTGCCGCAACCACCGCCCGGCAGGAGCGCGCAGACGCGCATTCCGAAGGGGCGGGCGCTGCGGTGCGCAAGCCATCTTCCCCCGCCGAC
>NZ_VSMK01000461.1 GCF_011682075.1 Nitratidesulfovibrio liaohensis | reverse complement strand
CCCACCCGGGCCGCCCGAGGCCTGCTCGGTCCGCGCGCCGCCGCGCGAAGTGGGCAGCACTACCTTGGTGCCCACCACGTCGCCCTCGGCCAGCCCTTCCAGCACCTCGCTGGTTTCGGCACCGGCCAGGCCGATGCGCGGCCGTACACGGCGGATGGCGCCATCACCCTGTACGAACACCACCTGCTCGCCGCCCACCCATTTGAGAGCCTCGTTGGGCACGGCCAGCACGTTTTCCTTCTGCTGCACCACGATGCGACACTGGGTGGTCATTTCCGGTCGCAGGTCGGTGGATGTCTGCGGGGTAAGGCGTACCAGGGCCCGGTAGTACACGATGTTGTCGCGGATTTCCGGCTGCGGGTAAATCTGGTTCACCGTGCCGCCAAAGGTGCGGCCCGGCAGCGAATCCACGCGGAACTCCACGGACATGCCGGGGGTTACCTGGCCCACGTCGGTTTCGTCCACGTAGATCCACATTTCCAGCCGGGTGGGGTCCAGCACGGTGATCAGGTTGGCCACCTGAAAACCCGCCACCACGGTTTCGCCGCCCTGCGCCGTGACCTCGCTGACCACGCCGTCCAGCGGGGCGCGAATCACCGAGTAGGACAGGCGCACGTTGGTGGCCTCCAGCGCGGACTGCGCCTCCTTCACGGCCTCGCGCGCGGTCCTGATGGCCAGCGTCGATTCGCGTTGCAGGCGGTCCAGGGTGGCCTTGCGCGCGGCCAGGGTGTTGGCGGTGGTTTCCGCCTGCTGTTTCGCCTCGTCCAGGGTATTGCGGGCGTCCAGGTCCTGGTCCACCAGGGTGCGGCGGCGCTTCAGGTTCAGGGCCGCGTAGTCGTAGTCGGCCTGCGCGGCGGCCATCTGGGCTTCCGCCTCGCGGATTTGCAGGGGGTACGAGGCCTCCACGCGGGCAAGCTCCGACTGGGCCTTGCGCAGGGTGGCCTCTGCCTGGTCCTGCTGGGCACGCTGCTCGCGGTCGTCGATCTCGGCGATGATCTGCCCGGCCTTCACAGCGTCGCCCACCTTGACGTGCATGGTGCGGATGATGCCGGTGAACCGGGTGCCGGTCTTCACGATGGCGCCCACCTCGGGCTTGATGATGCCCGTGGCGTCCAGCACCTTGCGCACGGTGGCCCGGCTGACGGTGGCGGTCTGGGTGATTTCGGTGCGGCCTTCTCGCCGCGACAGGAAGTAAGCGGCAACCAGGGCCACGGCGAGGGCAATGGCGAGGCCGATGATGATCTTCTTGCGCATGGGGTTCCCGTGTCCGTGAAATATGGGGAGGTATGGGAAATATGGGCGGTATGGGCAATGGGAAGAGGTGGTCCCTTGGGCGAACGTGGCGTCGGTGCCGCTTTGACGGTCCGGCCCCGCGCGTGGGTGCGGGGCGCCGGGCAATGCCGGGACTATAAGTATTCGTGCGGCGAAGGGGAAGGGCATGCGCCGGGTGGAACGGCAAGGATCGTGAGGTTTGTGCCCAGCGTAGGCGGTGCGGACAGGAAAACGGCGCGGTGTGGTCGGTGTCCTTCGATCGCTGCCGCGTGATTACCGCCGCCTGGTCGCTCCTGCCCGGTTCCGCGCGCGGGGGAGCGGAATCCGGTTCCTGCCGGTTCCCGGCGGGGGAGACTGGCGGACTAGTCGCCGGGCCGCAGTGCGGTCAACTTGCCCGTTCCTTCCGGCCCGTCGGCCAGACGCAGGCCAAAGCCCGCCCACAGATCCGCCAGTAGTTCCGTGCCGGGTTCCATATCGGGCGAACCGGCCACATGGCGATTGCGGAAGAAGGTGTGCAGTTCGCGTGCGGCGGCGGGCAGTTCGGCCCGGTGCAGCAGTTCCGCGCCGGGGGCGGCCAGGTCGGGGAAGTGGTCCAGGGTGGCCCAGGCGTGGGACAGTGCCAGGGAAAGGCGCATTACCAGCGGGCGCACGGCGCGCAGGTAGGTGGCGGTATCGCCGGTGCGGGCGTGGTCGTCGGCCAGCATGCGCAGCCAGGTGCGCGCATCCGCCGAGGTGGCGTGGCCGAGGTCGGC
>NZ_VSMK01000460.1 GCF_011682075.1 Nitratidesulfovibrio liaohensis | reverse complement strand
CGCTTGCCGACGCGGGCGGGCGGAGGGCGGCAGGGGGCAGGCGGAAGCGGGCAGGCGGGATGGTTGGACTGCAATTGAGGCCGGGCGGCGGTGACGACGCGGCAAGGAGGTGTCCGCGCTGCCGCCGCACGCCCGGTCTACCGTCGGGGTGGGGGGGGGAGAAGGGCGGGTGCAGGGTTGTTGGCAACAGGGGCCTGGGTAGCCCCTACGTCATGCCGAAAAACCGTGCACAGGCCACGGCGACCATGCCCACGGCAATGGTGCCGAAGAAGCTGCCCGTGCGCCACGCCACCAGCGTGGCGGGCACGGCGGCCAGCAGGTACAGGTTGTCGGCGGTGATGTGCACGGCGCCCTGTTTCATGATCAGGTCCGGGGCCAGCAGGGCCGCCAGCACCGCAGGCGGCACGAAGGACAGCCAGCGGGTGATGACGGGGTTCAGCTCGCGCTGCGACAGCAGTTGCAGGGGCACGGCGCGGGGGATGTAGGTGACGGCAAGCATGCCGCACAGCATCAGGAAGAAGGTGGTGGTCATGTCCGGTTTCCTCGCGGCGCGCGGCTACAGGGTAGGGGCGCGGCCCGCGCCGTCGGATTCCGCCAGCCCGGGCAGCCCGGCAAGGCCGTCCGGGTCACCTGATTCGCCCGGTCCGTCCGGCTCGGTCGATGCATCCGCGCAGGCTGTGTTGCGGGCCGTACGCCGCGCGGCATCGGCCCTGGCGGGCAGCAGGGTGCACAGGGTGGCCGCGCAGACCGTGGCGATGATCACGTTCCACTGCCCGGCCCCGGCCAGCGCCAGCAACACGGACAGCCCCCCGGCCAGCACGGCGGCCAGCGCAAAGCGCCGAGCCTTGCGACAGTAGGGCAGCAGCAGGGCGATGAACATGGCGGGCAGGGCGTAGTCCAGCCCCAGCGGGCGCACGTCGGCCACCAGTTCGCTGCCGAACACGCCGATGATGGTGCCCATGACCCACGCAGACTGGGCGGTCATGTTCAGGGCCAGGGTTTCGGCACGGGGCGGTTCGGGCCGCGTATCGCCGGGGGTCGAGGGCAGGCGGCTGACGTGCAGGGCAAAGGTCTCGTCCGTCAGCTGGAAGGCGAACAGCGCCTGCAGCGCGCGCGGCCAGCGGCGCAGGGCCGGGGCCAGCGCGGCGGACATGAGCAGGTGGCGCAGGTTGACCACGAAGGTGGTCAGCACCACCGTGGCCGGGGATGCCCCACCCGCCAGCAGGCTGACCGAAATGAGCTGGGCGGACCCGGCGAAGACCATCAGCGACATGCACACCGCCCCCGATGCGGGGATGCCGGTCTTGCGGGCCAGCACGCCAAAGGCGAAGGCCACCGGCACGTAGCCGAGCACGATGGGCAGGGCCTGCCGCATGCCGGACAGCACGGCGGCCAGGCGGGACGCGGGCACGATGGCCCTGGAGTGGTACGATGACGGCGCGTGGGTCGTGCCGGGCGACGATGCGGTATCCATGGTGCAACCTCCGGGTTGCACATGACCATGAAATCTGTCACCTGAACAGATACAGTCAAACGGAAAAACAAGCATAACAGATGGCGCGAGCGCCCGATTCCGGCTGGTCAGCCACGCCCATACCGCCCATTCCGCGCATCAACCCGCCCCGCACCTGCCCACCGCACCTGCAAGGAGGCCCCATGCCCGCCCGCCCCTTTGCCGCATCAGCCCCCGGCAGCAATCCGGCCCCCGGCATCGCTGGGGACGCCGGTTTCGATGCCCCCACTGCCCCCGGCGGTGTGGCATCCGCCGACACCGCCGCCTTCCACTACCACCGGGTGGAGCGCCACGTGACGGACATGATCCAGTCCGGCAGGTTCCGCCCCGGGGACCGGTTGCCATCGCTGCGCGGGCTGTCCACCTCCATGGGGCTGTCCATCGCCACCGTGGGGCACGCCTATCTGGAACTGGAGCGCAAGGGCATCATCGAGGCGCGGCCCCGTTCCGGCTATTTCGTGCGCCAGGGCATGCGCGGCCTGCCCGTGCCGCAGGCCCGCCCCGCCCCGCCCACCGGCCC
>NZ_VSMK01000459.1 GCF_011682075.1 Nitratidesulfovibrio liaohensis | reverse complement strand
GGGCGCATGTCGCGCCGGTCGCTGCCGCCCGATGCGCTGGCGGCCTGCCTGCGCGCCGTGTACGAGGGGCTGGGCGGCCCGCGGGTGACCTTTTTCGGAACCAGGGCCGAGCGGCCGTTGCTGCGCAAGGTGCTGGACCATCTGCCCGCATCCGTGGCGGGAAACTACGACGACCTCGTGGGCCGCACCGGCTGGGCGGACCTGGCCGATGCGCTAGTGGGGCTGGACACGCTGCTCACCCCCGATACCGGCACCATGCACCTTGCCGCGCATCTTGGCGTGCCGGTGCAGGGCTTCTTCCTGTCCTCGGCGTGGTGCCACGAAACGGGACCCTACGGCCCCGGCCACCGGGTGTGGCAGGCCATCCTGGACTGCCTGCCCTGCCTTGAGGCGCGGCCTTGCCCCATCGGGGTGCAATGTCTGGATGCCTTCCGCTCGCGCGAGTTCCTGTCCTTTCTCTCCGGACGCCCCGGCGACCGTCACCCGCCCGGCATGCTGGGCATGGTCTCCACCCTCGACGACGTGGGGTCCACCTGGCTCACCGTGTTCGGCGAAGACCCGTCCGCGCCGCGGCGGGTGGAACTGCGGGCGCTGGTGGGCGAGTACCTTGGCCTGTTCGCGGGCGAGGAGCTGACGGACCACGATCTGGCCCGGCTGTTGTACCACGAGGCGGACTGGATGCTGCCCGGCCCGGAAGGCGCGGCATTCGCCGCATTCGACCCGTTTGCGGACGAACCGCAGCGCGGTGCATGAAGGGGTGCGCAGGTTGAAGATTGAAGTCCAACTTTAAGGTTTCCAGGGCAAAATTTGTCCTGCTCCACCACGGTTTCCGTCTCCACGCTCCGCCGGGTTACCGGCACGAGGTTCGCGCATGACCCAGTCTTTCGACACTCCTTCGTTTCCCGCCTCTGCCGTGCCCGGCGCGTCTGTCGCACCGGGCAGCATCATGCCCCGCCTGCGCGTGCTGGTGGTGTTGCCCATGTACGGCGGTTCCCTGCCCATCGGGCGGTATTGCGTGGATGCCCTGCGCGACCTGGGCCATGTGGTGGAAACTTTCGAGGCGCCGTCGTTCCTGGGGGCGTTTACGGCATTGAAGGACCTGAAGGTTACGGCGGACCGGCTGGAGTTTCTGGAAAACTCGTTCCTTCAGGTGGTATCGCAGGCGGTACTGGCCAAGGTGGAAACCTTCGGGCCGGACCTGGTGCTGTGCCTGGCGCAAGCCCCGCTGAACCATCAGGCCCTCAAGCGGTTGCGGCGCGACAACGTGGCCACGGCCATGTGGTTCGTGGAAGACCACCGGGTGTTCACCTACTGGCGGGCCTTTGCGCCGTTCTATGACGTGTTCGCGGTGATCCAGCGCGCGCCCCTGCTGGACGAACTGGCTGCCATGGGCGTGCGCGACGCGCTGTACCTGCCCATGGCAGCGCTGCCGACCTTTCACAAATCACTTGAACTTTCGCCGGTGGACCAGCGCCGCTACGGGGCCGACGTGGCCTTTCTGGGCGCGGGCTATCCCAACCGGCGCGTGGCCTTCCGCCAACTGGTGCATCTGGACTTCAAGATATGGGGCACGGAATGGGACGGAGAGCCCCTGCTGGCGCGTCACGTGCAGCAGGGCGGGGCGCGGGTGTCCGCCGAGGATTCGGTGAAGATCTACAACGCCAGCCGCATCAACCTGAACCTGCACTCCAGCATCCAGTCGCGCACCCTGGTCACCGGCGGCGACTTCGTGAACCCGCGTACCTTCGAACTGGCCAGCATCGGGGCCTTTCAGCTGGTGGATCGGCGCACCCTGATGGATGAACTGTTCGCCGAGGATGAACTGGCCACCTTCGATTCCATGGACGGGCTGACGGCGGCCATCGCCCACTACCTGGCCCACCCGGAGGAACGGCAGGCCATGGCGGCCCGTGCCCGGACACGGGTGCTGGCGGAACATACCTACCAGCACCGCATGCGCACGCTGCTGGAGTTCATCGCCCAGCGCCGCCCCGGCTGGCCCGCCCCGCGCGCCGCCGACGCAGGCCTGCCCGCCGACCTTC
>NZ_VSMK01000458.1 GCF_011682075.1 Nitratidesulfovibrio liaohensis | reverse complement strand
CTGTTCGCGGGCGCGGATGCTGCGGCGGACGGTGGCGCGACTGCCGCTGCCACCAGCCCTGCCGTTGGCCCCGCCATTTCGCGCGCGGAGGCCGCCCAGCTGGTGCAGATGGTCTTTCAGGACCCCTTTTCGTCGCTGAATCCGCGCCGCACCGTGGGGGCCTCCATAGGCGAGGCGCTGGCCGTGGCCGGGGTTTCCGGCGCGGAACGGCGCGTCAAGGTGGCTGACATGCTGCAACTGGTGGGCCTGCGGGCGGAACACGCCGACCGCTACCCGCACGAGTTTTCCGGCGGCCAGCGCCAGCGCGTGGCCGTGGCCCGCGCCCTGATCACCCACCCGGCCCTGGTGGTGTGCGACGAGCCGGTGTCCTCGCTGGACGCCTCCGTGCAGGCGCAGGTGCTGAACCTGCTGCGCGAGTTGCAGGAACACATGGGCCTTGCCTACCTGTTCATTTCGCACGACCTTGGCGTGGTGGGCCACATGAGCGACCACGTGGCCGTGATGTACCTTGGCAAGGTGGTGGAAGAAGCCCCCCGCGACGTGCTGTTCGCCGCACCCGCCCACCCGTACACCCGCGCCCTGCTGGCGTCCGTGCCCGTGCGCGACCCGTCCCGCCGCGCCGAACACCCGGCCCTGCGCGGCGACCTGCCCAGCCCCATCGCCCCGCCGTCCGGCTGTCCCTTCCACCCGCGCTGTCCGCAGGTCATGGACGTATGCCGCCGCCAGGTGCCCGGCTGGCATGCCGTGGCCGAGGGGCAGCATGCGCGTTGCCACCTGCACGCCCCGGAACTGCTGTCACGGGCGGCCGGGTAGCTGCGACGACACGCGTTGCGCTGGGCGCAACCTGCCCGGAGAAGCCTCTTCTTTGTCGCTTGTGAAAAAATGGACTTGACGAGCGGCCCTGCCGTCACCATAGTGCGGGTGCCCCGCCGCGCGCCGCGCCACGTCGCGATTCAGTGCGGTCCGTGGGGGCCATCGAAGACCACGAACCCCGGCCCGGCAACCCTGGTGCAGGGGTGAACACGCCAAGGAGTGTCCATGTCCGCGGAATTCGTCAACGCCATCCATGCCGTCAGCGAAGTGCTGATGTTCGAAAACTGGCTGCGCTTCTATTTCATCACCGAAGAAGGCGAAAAGCTGTTCATCCGCGTGCCGGAAACGGCAGAAAAGCGCATCCGCGAGGAGTATCCCCACCTGTTCGGCCTGCTGGAGCTGCTGAACAACAAGGAGATCACCTACGAAACCTCGCGCGACGCGGTGTGCAGCTTCGTGGCGTCCGACGTGGACGGTTCGCGCATGAAGGCGGGCAGCTCCGAAAAGGTCTTCGACAGCAGCCTGTTCCAGTTCGAGATGCAGCTGTTCAACATCTGGGTGCAGTCGCACGAGGAACAGCTGGACAAGGGCTTCATGGACCTGCGCAAGTGGCAGGAACTGTACGCGGAATGGAAGCGCTCGGATAAGGTCAAGGAATACATGAACGAGCTGAAGGACGCCTCCACCCGCACCGCGCCCGACTGCGATTCCGTGCAGTAGGGCCTCGTCCCCTTCTGCCGCAGCAGGGGGGCTGGCACGTAACGAAGACGGAAATGATGACGGGGAGAATGCCGTGGGCATTCTCCCCGTTTCTCGTTGTACGCTGTGGTATCCTGCCGCGCGGCTACACGCCCAGCGTGTCCAGCGCGGTTTCAATCTCGGTTCGGGTCGCCAGCGGGGCCAGCCAGCGTTCGGGCATCCAGCCAAGGCCGTGCCGCGCGCCGAACAGCATGCCGATGGCAAGGCCGCGCGCGCACGAATCGCCCCCGGCCATGACGTTGTCCACAAGTCCGGTTTCCGGGGCGGCCTCGTGCTTGAGGGCCACGTGCACCACTCCCAGAAAGGCCCCCTGCATGCCGCACGACTGCCCGAAGCGGGCGATGGCGACGGGGGTGTCCTCCGACAGGGACATGTCGGCAAAGGCCAGCCAGTCTTCGGCGGGCAGGGCCGCGTAGCGGGCCGTGGCGGCATGGTCGAAGGCGGCGCGCATGTCCGCCCCGCGCAGCAGGGCGGCGGC
>NZ_VSMK01000457.1 GCF_011682075.1 Nitratidesulfovibrio liaohensis | reverse complement strand
ATCTTCAGCAGGGCCGTGGCCAGCGCGCGCAGGGCGCCGCTGGTCAGCACCAGCCCGTCGTGGGCGGCCAGCGCGGCAAAGGGGTTGGGCGCGGGCACCAGAGGCAGCCCGGTCATGTCGGCCAGCAGGGCGATGGCGCGGGGGGCAAAGGCGGGATGCGCGTTCAGGCCGGTGCCCACTGCGGTGCCGCCAAGGGCCAGACGGCACAGGTGGGGCATGGCCGCGTCCAGCCCTTCCAGGCAGGCGTCCAGCTGGGCCACCCAGCCGGACATCTCGTCGCCCAGGGTCAGGGGCACGGCGTCCTGCAGGTGGGTGCGGCCTATCTTCACGATGTCCGCGCAGGCGGCGGCCTTGGCGCGCAAGGCATCACGCAGGTGGCGCACGCCGGGCAGCAGGTCGTCGCGCAGGGCCAGCGCGGCGGCTAGGTGCATGGCCGCCGGAAAGGCGTCGTTGGACGACTGGCAGCGGTTCACGTGGTCATTGGGATGGATTGGGGGCTGAATGGGCGGATGGATGGAGGCAGGGGAATGGTCGCCAGCCCCGGCCTGCGCGGCCTCCGCCTGCAGTTGCGTGGCCCGGTTGGCCAGCACCTCGTTGACGTTCATGTTGGTCTGGGTGCCGCTGCCGGTCTGCCAGACGGAGAGCGGAAAATGGTCGTCGTGCAGACCCGCCAGCACCTCGTCGGCGGCGCGGGCGATGGCCTCGGCCATATGCGGCAGGCCCAGCTGATCGGGCTGACCGGGCGGGGGCAGCAGGCCAAGGTCGCGGTTGACCAGCGCGGCGGCCTTCTTGATGCGTGCCAGCGCGTACACCACGGGCAGGGGCATGCGGTCCGCCCCGATGCGGAAATTGTCCAGCGAACGCTGGGTCTGCGCGCCCCACAGGCGGCTTTGCTCCACCTCCACAAGGCCCATGCTGTCCCGTTCCAGCCGGTGGCCGGGCCGGGGTGCGGGGGGGGCGGCGGTGGGTTGTCCGGGCCGGTTCGTCTGGTTTGGCGTGTCCGGCAGATGGGGCTGGTCTGGCGTATCTGGCGGTTGGGGCATGTGGGCCTCCGTGGATGTGCGGGTGCGGAGCAGCGGTGGATGGGACACCCCGTATCGTTCATCCTAGCGCCGCCCGCGCGTCCCTGTCCAGCAGGGGGGAAAGTGAGGAGGACGGTTGATGCGCCGTGTGCGCCGTGTGCGCCGGATATGGCGGATACGGCGAGTCAGTCGGTGCGGAACCCGACGGCGGACAGGTGCCGCACAACTGCCGACCCGGCGGCTCTGACGTGTCCGGCCGACCCGACCGGTCTGCCCCACCCTTGGCCCTTCCTCCGCATGCGCATTGCGGTTGCGCGATCGGGGGCTCCCTGCCCCGCGCGTGCGCCGCATCCGTCGGAGTGCGTATTTTCCCTCATCCGCGCGGTTTCCCCTTGCGGAAATGGCCGCATTTGCTTCAATACATACAGTTGCACCGTACCGCAGCCCGGGCGAACACATGCGTTCGGGCGCACGCCGGGGGTCCCGGCGTCCCGGCACGGTTGCCCGGCCCGGCGCAGACGCCGGGCCTGTCGTCAGCGATGCCGTCCTGTCTTCGGCGGCGTCCCTGTTTTCGGTGTGCCGGTCCTTGCCCATGATACGGGCGGCATCGGCAATGGCGGTCGCCGGTGGCCCGCGTCACCCGGCCACGGCGAAGATTTGGGAACGAGGCATCCATGCGCACGGTTTCCGTCACTCTGGTCACCTACACCTACGACGACCACGAACTGGTCCGGGGTCTGTTGTCGTCCGTCACCGGATGGACGGCCATGCCCTCGGCCATCGTGGTCATCGACGACGGCTCTGCGCAACCGTTCGTGCTGGACCTGCCGGAAGAGGTGACCGGGCGCCTGCCCGACATAGAGGTGGTGCGCGTGCCGGAAAACCGGGGCAACACCCACGCCCGCGCGCTGGGAGCGGCCCGGGCCACCACCCGGTTCATCCTTTCGGTGGATGCGGACATCCGCTTTCCCGCGCACTGGCTGGCGGTGTGCCTGCCCGCCGCGGCCCGGCCCGGCGTGGGCATGGCGGGCACCGCCATCC
>NZ_VSMK01000456.1 GCF_011682075.1 Nitratidesulfovibrio liaohensis | reverse complement strand
CCGTTTGCGCCGCCCTGGCCGCTGCCGCGAACGCAGCAGGGCACTCCGCCCCGCCCGCCGTGCCGCGCCTGACCCTGTGCGACCTTGCGCCGGAACGCATGCGCGCCGCGCTGACCTGCGGCCACCTGAAGGATTTCACCGCCCCTGCGCCGCTGCCGAACGTCCTGCGCCTGCTGGCGGACACCTCGCCGTGGGCGCTGCTGCTGCTGTTGCGGGCCACCGGCATCACCCCGGAAACAGCCACCCTGTTCCCCAACCCGTTCCTTTCGGACGCCGAGGCCGAGGCCCTGCACCGCTGGCGCCGCCTGTTCGCCGGGTGCGTGCCCGTGGCGCTGTCAGAAGCGTTGCCAGACGCTTTGCCAGACGCGTTGCCAGAAGCGTTGCCAGACGCGTCGCCAGTCGCGCAGCAAGATGCGCGCGAAAAGGCCCGCGATGCATCAGCGCATTCCCCTGGCCTGGGCGTAGGGGCCATCCTGCACCCCGCAGAGCCGGACCTGCCCGCCTTTTTCGCCCAGGTGCCCGGCTGGGTGCGTGAAATGGCCGTGGTCTGGGATGGCGCACCGCCCGCGTTCGACCCGGTCCCCCTGTGCCCCGTGCCGCTACGCCAGACCGTGCGCCCGCTGGGGGGCGACTTTTCCGCCCAGCGCAATGCCATGCTGGGGTTGCTGTCCACGGAATGGTGTCTGTACCTCGACGCAGACGAACGGCTGGCACCCCGGACCTGGGCGCTGCTGCCCCGCCTGATGGCCGTGCCCGGCACCGGGGCCTGGCTGCTGCCCCGCGCCACCGCCTACCCCGACCCGAACCACCTGCGCGTGGGCTACGGCCTGTGGCCCGACGTGCAGTTGCGGCTGTTCCGTCGCATGCCGGGGGTATGCTTTCGGGGTGCGGTGCACGAACGGGTGGTGGGGGTGCACGGCCACACCTGCCTGCTGGCCGATGCCTGGATCGACCACCTGAGCTGGACCGCCAAAGACCGGGACGCGCTGGCCGAGCGCCTGCGGGTGTTCAATGCAGCGGGTACCGCCCAGCCCGCCCCGCCCCCTTCGGGCGGGCTGCACCGGCTGAGCACGGAATATCCGGCCCTGCCCCGAAGCCTGTTCGTCGATGCCGGGCTGGTGCCCGCTGACAGCGAACCGGCGGACGGCAACGACGCGGATAGGCTTGCCCCGAAGGCAGGCGCACACCGCCATCTGGCCCTGCGCCTGCCCCTGTCCCCCTGAGCGGGGTGCCCCGTCTTCACCCTTGGGAGTTGGCGGCAAACCGGCGGCACCGCACCCGTCGGCCCCGTGCGGGACGACACGCAAAGGCGCCCACCTTGATTTGCGCTGCCCGATGCCCTACACTGGGCATATGCAAGGAAGCAAAGGATTTCCCATGATTATACGCTGCCCGGAATGCCAGTTCGAACGGAGCATCGACAGCAGCAAGATTCCGTCCTCGGCCGCCATCGCCACCTGTCCCAAGTGCCGTCACCGTTTCCGTTTTCGCGCCCTGGCATCCGATGAAACTCCGGACGTCTCTCCCGCCGGTCACGCCAGTCACGCCGGGCAGGCCCCACAGGCTGGGGACATGGCCTCCCGCCGCGCGCCGGATGATGTTGCGCCTGGTGTCATGCCCCATGCCGGGCCCGCCATGGAACAGGACGAGGACGACGAGCTTCCCGCCGCGTTCCGCCGCGGCCCTGCCGTCACGTCACCGCCCCCGGCGTCCGGCATGCCGGGCGCGCCCGGCACACCGAGTCCGGAGGACAACTACGCCGGAGAGGACGACCATGTGGGCGAACCCCGCCCCGTTGCTGGCGCCGACACGCCGGACACGGCAAATCCGGATGCTTCCTCCGCCGCCTCCCACCCTGCTTCCACCACGTCTTCCGGCGCGGACGCACCCCGCAACGCCCACGGGCACACCGATCTTTCGCACCCCGGTGACGACCCGCTGCCCCCCGGCGCCGTAATCCCCGGTCGCAGCAGCGCCCCCACCCACAACGACGGCCATGATGCCCCCAACGGGCGCAACGCCGCTGCCGGGTCCGCCGATGGTCAGCGCCGCCCCGGCTCGCCC
>NZ_VSMK01000455.1 GCF_011682075.1 Nitratidesulfovibrio liaohensis | reverse complement strand
CTGACGGTGTGGGTCACCTTCACCCCGTGCTTTTTGTGGATATTCCTGGGCGCTCCCTACATCGAGGCCGTACGCGGCAGGCCCGCGCTGGCCGCCGCGCTGGCGGGGGTCACCGCCGCCGTGGCCGGGGTCATCGCCAACCTCTCGGTGTGGTTCGGGCTGCATGTGCTGTTCGGCACCATGGGCGCGTGGGAGGGGCCGCTGGGCCTGCGGCTGCCCCTGCCTGTCCTGTCCAGCCTGGACCCGGTGGCCGCCCTGCTGGCCGTGGGCGCGGGCGTGGCCATGTTGCGCTTCAAGGCCCCCATGCTGCCGGTGCTGGCGGCCTGCGCCGGACTGGGAGCTGTGATTCGCCTGGTGCTGTAGGCATCCGCCCCGGACGCCGTCTCCTTCCGCCCGCGCTCCTTCCCCCAAACGGCGAACGCCCCCGGCGCATCATCCTGCGCCGGGGGCATTGTCATCCTGCGTTGCGGAAACGGTCCGCGCGGCTACTGCACGGGTTCGAAGTATTCCTTCTCCGCGTCGCACCACGGGCACACCCAGTCCTCGGGCAGGTCGGCGAAGGGGGTATCCGGACCCACGCCGTGTTCGGGGTCGCCCTCGGAGGGGTCGTACACATAGCCGCAGGGGCACTTGTACTTCTGCATCGGTGTCTCCTTGCGCCATGGCGGGCGCTGTTTGGGACATCCGCGCACGGCCCGCGCGCGGATGCGGAAAGAACGTGGTGACGGCTACGGAATCAGGTACGACTTCACCGAGCGCACGCCGCCAACGGCGCGCGCCACCATGACTGCGCGGTCCACATCGGCCTGCGCGCGCACCATGCCCAGCAGCACCACCTGACCGCCGTACACTTCAAGGTCGATCTGGGTGGAACTCAGGGCCTTTTCGGCAATGAGGTTGGTGCGCACCTTGGTGGCCACGGCCAGGTCGTCGGCAGTGTGGCCGGTGCCCGGGTCGAACCAGTGCGTGGTCACCGAGCGCACGCCCTTGACCTTGCGGGCAATGCTCACCGCCGGGTCGCGGAACGACGAGGGCACCTCGCCCACCAGAAAGACCCGCCCGGCGTAGCTGTACACCTTCACGGCATAGCCGTCGGATGCGTCGCGCTGCAAAAGGTCGGTCTTGATGGAGGTGCGGATGGTGCTGTCGTCCACCATGGTGCCCACGGTGCGCTCATCCTGCGGCACGGAATAGACGGCACAGCCGCCAAGGCCGGAAAGCGCAAGCACCGAGGCCGCCAGCAGCAGCACCGGCACGACGGCGGAAAGGATGCGGCGTTTCATGGCTGTCTCCTGCATGTTGTTTCTGCGGTTGGTTGCCCCCTGCCGCGCTGCCCCAATTCCAGAAAGGCGCGGCGCGGGCGCGGGGATTCATGGTGAAATATAGCACGCGACGGGCGCGCTGTCACCGGGCCCTGCATCGTTGGAACGCCCTGCGGGGGGACTGCCGCCGGACGGAGCGTTCCTCTTGACCTCGGGCATTGCGCCCACCTACCATGCGCCACGCGGCCCCACCGCCCCGTCCGTGCCCGCCGCATACCGGCGAGACCGAACTCCACGTGGGCGGACCGCCATGCGCCAGACCGCCATGCAGCAGAACCGAAAGCGCATGACCGGGCGCCGCGCCACCATACACCCCCAACACATCCCCGCAACGATGCCCCCTAACGACGCCAAGGAGATCGCCGCATGACCCCCGAACAGCGCGCCGTCCTCGACCATATCCTGTCCCGCGCCCTCGATGCCGTGGCCCCCGACCGCGCCGTGCACCGCCACGTGCGCCGCAACGGCAACACACTGCACATCGCCGGGCGCGACTACGACCTTTCCGCCCACGAACGCGTTTACGTGGTGGGCGCGGGCAAGGGCGCGGCCCCCATGGCCGCCGCGCTGGAGGACATCCTGGGCGACCGGGTGCACGACGGCGTGGTGGTGGTGAAGTACGGGCACACCGCCCCGCTGAAGCGCATAGCCCTGCGCGAGGCCGCCCACCCCGTGCCTGACGCCGCCGGTGAACGCGCCGCCAACGAAATCCTGGACCTGGTGCGCACCGCAGGCCCGCGCGACCTCGTGCTGTGCGCCCTTAC
>NZ_VSMK01000454.1 GCF_011682075.1 Nitratidesulfovibrio liaohensis | reverse complement strand
GCGCAGCGTGCCCGGCCGCAGCCTGCGCCGCAACGGCGAGGCGGCGAACAGTCCGGCCAGTCCTGCCGCCACCACGGCCAGCCCAAGGGGCGGCAGGTGCCACACCAGCACGCCGTAGCATCCGGCCAGCAGTAAATGCAGGCGCGGGTCCGGCGGATCCGGCAGGGCTGGCGCGCCCGCGTGCGGGGCACCGGGCAGAGCCGCCTGCGCCGTCGAGGGGACGATCGCAGGACCGGAGCCCGACAGGGAGCAGGGTGTGGGATCCGGTGTGAGGGGGGAAGCGTGGTGTTGCATGAAGATGTTGTAAAAAACAAAATGTTAAATTTTTTCTAGATTTTCTCTAATGCAATTTTGGGCGGGCTCAACGTGCCCCATGGCCGGGTTTGCGTATCCTTTCCGAGTAGCCGGAGCATCCCCGCCTGCCCTCCAGAGCGGGGACCGTCCGGAGGTGCGGAGCCACGTTGTCGTACCCGCGTGCGCGGCCTATGGTAGCCGGGTCCCCGCAGTTCCGCAAACGGCCAGCCTTCAGGGCGCTGGCCCCAGCGCAGGAGGTCCCATGCCCGCCGGTTTTCCCGTTTCTCCCGCCCGGTCCGCTTTCCCGGCCAGCGCGGCGCCGCGCGCGCCCCTGGCGTCGGGTGTGCGCGTGACCTGCCCCCTGCTGCTGACTCGGGTGGCGGCGGGCTTTCCCTCGCCTGCCGACGATTACCTGGACAGGCCGTTGGACATCGCGGAACACCTGATCCGCCATCCGGAGTCCACCTTCTTCCTGCGGGCGCAAGGTCAGTCCATGACCGGCGCGGGCATTCACGACGGCGATCTGCTGGTGGTGGACCGGGCGGTGGAGCCCGTGCACAACAAGGTGGCCATCGTGGCCGTGGACGGAGAACTTACCGTAAAGCGCCTGCATCTGCGCGCGGGTCGGGTGGTGCTGCTGCCGGAAAACCCGGACTACGAGCCGCTGGACGTCACCGGGCGGGACGATGTGCACGTCTGGGGCGTGGTGACCTACGTGGTGCACGCCCTGTAGGGGGGCGCCGCGACGCCCGCGCTGCCGCTGTCCGTATCCTCCTTCCCGTGTGCACGGCACCCCACGCCGGAACGGGCTCCTGTCGGAGGAATTCGCCTGCCGTGCGGGGCCGCGACCCGACTGTATCGGGGGTGGGGGCGTTGCCGCGTGATGTCCCGTTTCCTCGTCTGCGGCACTTCGGCCCGGCACTGTCCGCAAGGTTTCCGATGCGCAGCGACCGTCGAGGCCGCGTCTTCAAACCATCCCGCAACAACGGCGCGGCCTGTTCCAGCCCGTCACAGGCCCCACGGCAATCCGCCATGCCAGTCCCCGCGCTTCTTCCTTCCCGGCAGGTTCCGCCCGCCGCCGCGCCCTCTTCCTGCCCCCCGGGGCCGGTCGTTCAGTCGTGGGCGCTGGTGGACTGCAACAACTTCTACGCCTCGTGCGAACGGCTGTTCCGGCCCGACCTGCGCGGCAAGCCCATCGTGGTGCTGTCCAACAACGACGGGTGCATCATCTCGCGCTCGGACGAGGCCAAGGCTCTGGGCGTGGAAATGGGCGCCCCGGCCTTCAAGGTTCGGCGCGAGCTGGCCCGGCTGGGTGTGCATGTCTTTTCCTCCAACTATGCCCTGTACGGCGACCTTTCCAGCCGGGTCATGCGCACCCTGGGCACCCTGGCCCCCGAGGTGGAGGTGTATTCCATCGACGAGGCCTTCCTGCCCCTGCGCGGCCCGCTGGCCACCGACCCCGTCGCGGTGGGCCGCGCCCTGCGCGATCGTGTCACCCGCTGGACCGGCATTCCCATTTCCGTGGGCATTGCCCCCACGCGCACCCTGGCCAAGATCGCCGGGCGGGTGGCCAAGCGTACCCCGCACTGTGAAGGCGTGTTCGACCTTGCCCGTAGCCGCGAGGTGCTGGGTATGAGCGTGGACGACCTGCTGGGGTCGCTGCCGGTGGAGGCGGTGTGGGGCGTGGGGCGGCGGCTGGCGGGCATGCTGCGCGGGGCGGGCATCCTCACGGCCCGTGCGTTGCGTGATGCGGGCGACGACTGGGTGCGGCGGCGCATGAGTGTCACCGGGCT
>NZ_VSMK01000464.1 GCF_011682075.1 Nitratidesulfovibrio liaohensis | reverse complement strand
CCCCCCCCCCCCCGGCCCCCCTCCCTCCTCCACCAAAACTTTTCAATTGGCGGTGTCCGTGCATCCGCCCACGGGAACCATCCCCGACCGGAACGTACTCAGTACCTCTGATCGCTGTGCCAGGCCCAGGCGGTTTCGATGATCTCGCGGATATCCGTCACCTTCGGCGTCCAGCCCAGTTCCCTGCCCGCCAGCGTGCTGTCGGCCACCAGCCGGGCCGGGTCGCCATCACGGCGCGGCCCCACGGTATAGGGCACCTCGCGCCCGGTCACCCGCGCCGCCGCGTCGATGACCTGCCGCACGGTGAACCCCAGCCCGTTGCCGAGGTTGTAGTGCAGGGCGCCCTGCCCTGCCGTCAGCCCGTCCTTCAGGGCCGCCGTGCCCGCAGGCGCAGCCAGCAGCCTGTCCAGTGCGGCCAGGTGGGCGTCGCACAGGTCGTTGACGTGGATGTAGTCGCGCACGCAGGTGCCGTCCGGGGTGTCGTAGTCACTGCCGAACACGGTGAGCGCAGGCCCCGTGCCCAGCACCGCGCGCAGGATGTTGGGGATGAGGTGCGTTTCCGGCGAATGCGATTCGCCGATGCCACCCGCCCGGTCCGCCCCGGCGGCGTTGAAGTAGCGCAAGGCCACGGAACGCAGCCCGTAGGCAGTGGCGTGGTCGGCCAGCATGCGTTCCACCATCAGCTTGGACGCCCCGTAGGGGTTCACCGGGGCCAGCGGATGTGTCTCGGCGATGCGCTCCGTGACCGGGTTGCCGTACACCGCCGCCGTGGACGAAAACACCAGCCGCAGCACGCCCGCCTCGCGCATGGCGTCCAGCAGGTTCAGCGTGCCGGTGACGTTGTTGGCGTAGTACAGTGCGGGTTCGCGCACCGATTCGCCCACCAGGCTGCGGGCGGAAAAGTGCATCACTGCGTCTATGCTGTACTCGGCAAACACCCGGCGCAGGGCCTGACGGTCCAGCAGGTCGCCTCGCACCAGATCGCAATCCGGTGCGGCGGCATCCACGGCGTCGGCATGGCCGGTGGAAAGATTGTCGAAGATCACGGGCGTGCAGCCGCGCGCCGCCAGCGCCCGCACCATGTGCGAACCGATGTAGCCCGCACCGCCGCAAACCAGCACGTTGCAGATGGGTGTTTCGCCCATGGGTCCTCCCGGATTGGCGTCCGCAAAACGGAGCCGTGGCGATTGCGGGCATCCTTGCCCCATGCCGCCGTTTTTTCTATTCTTGAACAGATGCTGGCGCATCGGCCACGCGTATGTGCTTCCGACGCACCCTCCTTCGGGTGCGTATGCGATGCGCGGCAAGCATGACAGCATGACGGACGGGTGGCGCATCGCCCCCGCAACATGCTGTCAGCCAAGGAGAACCTAACACATGCGGCAACGGATGCAACAACACGGCACCATCTTTCCGCCACACCGCACCGTGCCGGCGACACTGGCCGGGCTGGCGACACTGGCCGGGCTGGCTTTTGCCTGCCTTGCCACCCTGCTTTGCCTTGCGGCCCCCGCCCTTGCGGGGCCGCGCAACGACGACGACCTGAAGCAACTGACGGCCAGCCTGCTGGAAACCAAGATCAAGCCCGACGCCATTCCCGCCCTGTACCGTCCGGAATACACCACCACCATCAGCGCCGCCCTCAGCCTGGAAGACCCGGAGCCAGTCTTCGTGGTGCGTCTGCCCGACGGCCCCCGCATCTTCCCGCAGCGCATCATGGTCTGGCACGAGGTGGTCAACGAGGTGGTGGGCGACGCCACCTACTGCATCAGCTACAGCCCGCTCACCGGGGTGCTCGCCGCGTACAAGGGGCAGGCAGGCCGGTTCATGACCACCTTCGGCGTGGATGGCCGCCTGCTGTACAACAATACCGTGCTGTTCGACAGGGCCACCGGCAGCCTGTGGTCGCAACTGCTGGGCATTGCCATCGACGGTCCCCTGCGCGGCAAGGTGCTGCAACGCATTCCCGCCTGGTGGACCACCTGGGGCGTGGCGCGCGCCGCCATGCCGGATGCGAAGGTGCTGGCCACCCCCACGGCCATCCGCCGCTCGTACGGCAAGGACCCCTACGGCTCCTACCTGCTGCCCGGCACCTACTACGACGACGACCGCATCATGTACGCCGTGCCCAAGCTGGACAGGCGCATGAAGCCCAAGACGCGCATCCTCGGCCTGGACATGCAGGGCCAGCAACTGGCCATCGACGTGGCCGCCGTGCGCAAGGACGGCGTGGCCAACATTGACCAGGGCCCCATGCCCCTGCTGGCCGTGGTGGACCGGCGGCTGGACGTGATCCGGGTATATGACCGCACGGTGTGGAGCAAGCCCGCCACCTTTGCCCTGAAGAAAGGCAGCCCCAACCGCCTGGTGGACACGGAAAGCGGCAGCGAATGGTCCATCGACGGCAAGGCGGAGGCTGGCCCCATGAAAGGCGCAGTGCTGAACGAAGTGGTGCCCGTCAACGCCATGTGGTTCGCCTGGTCCAGCTTTCACCCGGCAACGCTGGTGGTGCCGGTCAACGATGCCTGGCCTGCCCCGCTCCAGTCCAAGCCCGAGCTGAACCTGCCGGGACTGGCGCCGTTCCAGTGATGGCCCGCCGCACATTGTTTTGCGCCGGTGTGGCCGTGCGCGCCGTGGTCTTCGACTTCGACGGCACCCTCGCCGCTCCCACGCTGGACTTCGGCGTCATGCGCCGCGCCGTGGCCGAGGCCATGCGACCACATCTGGTCCCGCAGCCGGCACCGCAGCCGCACCCGCAACCGGATGCATCGCATCGCCCATATCCGCTCCATGGCCCAGATCCGGCCCATGGCCCCGACCCGGCTACCCTGCCGGTGATGGAATGGATCGCCCACGTGACCGCCCTGCTGGAAGCACATGGCCGCCCCGCCGATGCCGCCGCCCTGCATGCCGATGCCCACGCCGCCATCCGCCGGGTGGAGGTGGAGGCCGCCGCGCGAGGCAGCCTGTTTCCGTTCACCCGCCCCATGCTGGCCAAACTGGCCGCACTGGACGTGTCCGTGGCCATCGTGACCCGCAACTGCCCGGAGGCGGTGCGGGCCGTGTTTCCCGACGTGGACACCCTGTGCCCCTGCCTGCTCACCCGCGACGACGTGCCCAGCGTAAAGCCCGACCCGGACCACCTGCTGCGCGCGCTGGGCATGCTGGGCCGCGCCCCCGCAGAGGCCCTGATGGTGGGAGACCACCCCATGGACATCGTGACCGGGCAGCGCGCGGGCACCCTGACCGCCGGGGTGACCAGCGGCGAAAGCCCTGCCCGCGCGCTGCACGAAGCCGGGGCGCACGTGGTGGCCGACGACTGCGCGGCGCTGATGGTGCATCTGGGACTGACCGAAGCGGATTCCGAGGCGCCGGGTTAGCCCCCTGCCGCCGCAACCGCCATCCGCTTCCGATCCGACCGGTTGCATCGGCATGCCCATCGGCCTATTGGAAGATACGACCCCGGCCATCAACGTCCCGCAGGAGACCGTGCCATGCCTTCCACGCCCCATAGCGCACACCCCGCCCGTGCCGCCCTTCCGAAAACCGCCGTCCTCGTGCTGCTGCTTGCCGCCGCCCTGTGCGCCGCCTGCGCCGGACGGATCTGCCCCCCGCGCGAAAGCTGCACCAAACCGGTGTTCGAGCGGGTGCAGAACAAGGCCGTCAACGCCGGACAGCAGGCCGTGGTGCAGGGGCTGCTGGGCGTGCTGACCGGCACGGCCACCGGGCCGAAATTCACCGGCGAGGGCCTGCGGCTGGACATGTACCGCGCCTTTGACGACGCCTTCAAGGAAGAGGGCTATTCCCTTGACGCCACCCTGCGCGAATTCCTCGGCAAGCACGAGGACACCGCCTACTACCGCGATGCCCTGACATCCGGCCTGGTGCCGCTGCTGGCAACGCCCCTGTCCATCCTGCGCGTGGCCGACGCCCGCCAGCGCCTTCTGGCCGAGGGCCGGGTGACCCAGCCCACGCTGGACCTGGTGGCCGCCGTTCCCGCCGCAGCCACAGGCGAGGGCACGTCCAAAGAGTGACGCACGGCTACTGCCGATGTGGCGGCCAATGGCCGTATCTTTCCAACGCGAAACGCCCGGCTTCGACCGGGCGTTTCGCATTATGGACGAACAGAAAAGTGGGGTGCGCGTCAGGTAGGAAGCAGGCCCGGAGCAGAATCGGAACGTGTTCGATGCGGGCAGGGAGCAGGCATGCAGCGGGCATCGCGCCCATCACTGCGCCCGTCTGCGCATCGTCACCCAGCCCGGCTGTTCCGCTCCGCCAGCAGCAGCGCCCCGGCACCGCCGAACAGCCGTTCGCGCCGGATGACGGCCAACCCGGCCCGGTGCGCCAGCCCTTCCACCCCGCCACGGGCCATGAAGCCTCGGAAATTGCGATAGTGTTCCGCCCCGGCCAACCGCTCCGGCAGGTGCACGAACAATGCGGCGGGCAGATCCAGGTTGCGCTCCGCCAGCCGGTAGTCGGCCAGCAGCACGCGCGGGGCCACGCGCAGGGCCTCGGCCAGGGCCGCATTGGCCGCGGGTTCCGGCATTTCGTGCAGGGCCAGCGACAACACCACCGCGTCGAAGGCATTGTCCGCAAAGGGCAGCATGCACGCGTCGGCGCGCAACAGTGGAACGCGGCAGGACAATTGCGGCAAACCCGCAGCGGGCGGGGCTTCGCCTCCACCGTCTGCGCGCTGGCGAAGCGGGGCACCTACCCTGCTGACCGCATCCCGCTCGCAGGGCCGGGCAACACGGGTGGCAGATCGCGCCGCGCCGAGCATGGCCGGGGAAAGGTCCGTGCCCACGCAGGCCACGCCCGCGCCGCGCAGCAACGCGCATTGCCGCCCGGTGCCGCAGCAGGCATCCAGCACCCGCAGCAGCCCCTCGGCACGGCAAACATCGGCCACGGCCCGGCGCACCCCGTCCAAAACGGGATTCAGCAGCAGGTCGTACCATTCCGCGATGCGGGCGTAGGGATCGGCGGCCATGCAGATTCCGACGGGTTCAGTGGCGTGGGGCGACGCCCCTGGCAGAGGGTGGGCCGGGCAAAGGCGCGCCGGACAAAATGCAACAGACAAGGTGCGACGGACAGGGGGCCCGAACACGATACGGCGGACGCAAACGCGCGCCGCCCGCCCCGATCACGGAGTTACGAAGCCACGGCTTCCGGCGTTTCCGGCGCATGGGGGTCCATGTCCCCCTCCAAACCGGGGCGGCAGTCGGCCATGTCGCTCTCTTCGCGCAGCGCCGCCAGTACCCGGCAGCGCAGTTCGGCCATTTCCGGCACCCGGTCCGGCGCAGGCAACCACGCCAGCAACTGTTCCACCCGGCCCGATTCGCGCAGCAGCCTGCGCGAGGCGGCAAACCCCAGGTCGAAGCACCACCCGCACAGCAGGATGCGGAAATCGTTCAGGCAGCGCATGTCCGCATAGCTGGCCAGGCGCCCGGCGCGCACCGCGTCCAGCACGGCCGGGGTCCACGCCCCCTGCACTTCCGGCAGGTGCATCACCACCACGTCGTCGCGGGGGCCGCCGGGTTCCATGTGGGCGGCCAGCACCCGAAAGATGTCCAGTTTGTCGGCATCGCGCACCACGCGGGTCACCTGGCGGACACGCGGCGAAACGCCCGCCGGAATGGCAAAGCGGTTGTGCAGCACCACGGCACAGGCGGCCAGATGGCGCACCGCCGGGGATTCGTCGTGCAGGGGCCGTTCCTCGTTCAGGACGCGCCCGCCCAGCAGACCGTGGTTGGTGGAACGCGCATCGCTGAAGGTCTGCCAGCGCCGATACTGCAAGAACCGTCCGACATCGTGATACAACGCGCCCAGCAAGGCCGCGCGGGCGCTGACCACGTCCATGGTCCCCGCCGCCACGGCCTCGGCCACGATGACCCGGGCATTGCCCAGCACCAGCAGTGAATGTTCGCGCTTGAGTTCGATGTGCGCGTCATGCGCCGCGTCGCCGGTCAGGAAGCTGTCCACGTACTGGCCGAACCACGCCTCGTGCCGGGAAATGTCGCGCTGGGAGTCCATGATCACCGCCGTTCCCCGTCGGAAGGCGCTGCCGCCCCGGCGGGCTGCCCCGGATGGGGGGCGGCAGGGGGAACCGTGCGGGAAGCCATGTGCGAAGTCGTGTAGGCATCTGCGGAGGAATCCGCAGCCTGCGCCCGCACGTCGGCGTCCTGCGCGGAAACTTCCGCCTCGCGCCGGGCCTGGTCGTTCCAGCGGTCCCAGGTCGGGTCGCGGAATATGCCCTTGGGGCCATACAGAAAACGCAAGAACCAGATGATGGACCAGAAAAAGGCAATGATCAGGACATACTGCCCCGCCTTTTCCAGAACCAGCCCCCCCAGACCCGCGTCCGTTGCCACGGTGGCAGCGGTGGCCGCATGGGCCATGGTCACGTCGAACACGCCAACCTCCTGTCCGTCCGCTGGCTGCGGCGGCAACTGTGGTTGTACGCATTCCGCATCTGCCGGGCAAGCCGCGCGGCGCATCCGCATCCGCTCCCCGTCCCGCCCACTCGTCTGGCCCAACCGGGTCGCCCAATCCGATCGGCTCACCGCCGGGGACTCACCGCCCCCATTCCGGCGTTGTGGGTACGCCCCCCTTCTGCTAGGGTGTGCCATCCCCGTCACGGCACCGCCGCCGCCCCGCTGGGCGGCACCCGAAGCGGCAACCATCCGTATTCACACGCGAACAGACAGACGACCAGGCACCGCGCCCGCGCGGCCCTGCCTGCGCCGCCCTGTCGGGAACACGTCCAACGTCCATGTCCGATTTCGTCCATCTGCATTGCCATACCGAATACAGCCTGCTCGACGGGGCCATCCGCCTGAAGGACCTGTGCGCCAAGGCGGTGGACTTCGGCATGCCCGCCGCCGCCATCACCGACCACGGCAACCTCTACGGCGCCGTCTATTTCTACAATACCTGCAAGCAGTTCGGCATAAAGCCCATCATCGGCTGCGAAGTCTACGTGGCCAACGACCACACGGACAAGACCTCGGAACTGGCCCGCGTGCGCCACCACCTGGTGCTGCTGGCGCGCGACAACGAAGGCTACCACAACCTGGTCAAGCTGGTGTCCCACGGCTTTCTGCACGGCTTTCACTACAAGCCGCGCGTGGACATGGACCTGCTGCGCCAATATTCGGGCGGCATCACCGCCCTTTCCGCCTGCCTGGCCGGGCAGGTGCCGCGCGCGCTCATGCGCAGCGGCATGGACGACGCCATCCGCATCGCCCGCGACTACGAGGCCATCTACCCCGGCAACTTCTATCTGGAATTGCAGTCCAACGGCCTGAAGGAACAGGACGAACTGAACGAAAAGCTGCTGGAACTGGCCGACCACACCGGGCTGCCCCTGGTGGCCACCAACGACTGCCACTATCTGGAAGCCAGCGACGTGGAAGCCCACGACGTGCTGCTGTGCATCCAGACCCAGGCCAAGGTGGACGACGAGCGCCGCATGCGCTTCGAGACCAAGGAACTGTACTACAAGTCGCCGGAGGAAATGGAAAAGGCGTTCGCCCACGTGCCGGACGCCGTGGCCAACACCGGGCGCATCGCCGAGCAATGCGCGGTAAAGTTCGAATTCGGCAAGTACGTCTTTCCCGTGTATGCCCTGCCAGAGGGCATGACCCTGGAGGACGAGTTCCGCCGCCTCTCGCGCGAAGGGCTGAAGCGCCGCCTGGAACGCCACCCCAACCGCGACACCATCGACCACGACCTGTACTGGAAGCGCCTTGAGCTGGAACTGGACGTCATCGGCCAGATGGGCTTTCCCGGCTACTTCCTCATCGTGCAGGACTTCATCAACTGGGCCAAGGACAACGGCATTCCCGTGGGTCCGGGGCGCGGTTCCGCCGCCGGTTCGCTGGTGGCGTGGTCGCTGCGCATCACCAACCTCGATCCCATCCCGTACAACCTGCTGTTCGAACGCTTCCTGAACATCGAACGCGTGTCCATGCCCGATATCGACGTGGACTTCTGCGAACGCCGCCGTACCGAGGTCATCAGGTACGTGGGCGAGAAGTACGGCGAAGACATGGTGGCGCAGATCACCACCTTCGGGAAGATGAAGGCGAAAGCGGTGGTGCGCGACGTGGGCCGCGCCCTGGGCATGACCTTTCCCGAAACCGACCGCATCGCCAAGCTGGTGCCCGAAGACCTGAAGATGACGGTCAAGAAGGCCATCGACGCGGAACCGGACCTGGCCGCGCTGTACAAGACCGATCCGCAGATCCGCAAGCTGCTGGATGTTTCCATGCGGCTTGAAGGGTTGTCGCGCCACGCCTCCACCCACGCGGCGGGCGTCGTGGTGTCCGACAAGCCCATGCGCGACTACCTGCCGCTGTACCGGGGAAAGAAGGGTGAAATAGTCACCCAGTTCGACATGAAGATGGTCGAGAAGGTCGGGCTGGTGAAGTTCGACTTCCTGGGCCTGCGCACCATGACCCTGGTACAGGATTCGCTGGACGAGATCGCCCGGCAGGGCAAGACCCCGCCCGACCTCGACACCCTGTCCCTGGACGACGCGGAGACCTACGAACTGTACTCGCGCGGGGACACCGACGGCATCTTCCAGGTGGAAAGTTCGGGCATGCGCCAGTACCTGCGCATGCTGAAACCCTCCTGCTTCGACGACGTCATCGCCATGCTGGCCCTGTACCGGCCCGGCCCGCTGGGTTCGGGCATGGTGGACGAATTCATCAAGCGCAAGCACGGCGAGGTGCCCGTCACCTACCCCCTGCCCTCGCTGGAAGACTGCCTGCGCGATACCTACGGCGTCATCGTGTACCAGGAACAGGTGATGCAGATCGCCCAGATCGCGGCGGGCTACACCCTTGGCGGCGCCGACCTTCTGCGCCGCGCCATGGGCAAGAAAAACGCCGAGGAAATGGGCCAGCAGCGCATCAAGTTCGTGGAGGGCGCGCAGAAGAACGGGGTTCCCAAGGCCACGGCCGACGAAATCTTCGACCTGATGGAAAAGTTCGCGGAGTACGGCTTCAACAAGTCGCACAGCGCGGCCTATGCGCTCATCTCGTACTACACCGCGTACCTGAAGGTGCACTTTCCCACCGAATTCATGGCCGCCCTGCTCACGTCCGAAATGGGCAACCAGGACAAGCTGCTGAAGTACGTGGCCGCGTGCAAGGACATGGGCATCGCCGTGTTGCAGCCCAACGTGCAGGCCAGCCGCCGCGAATTCACCGTGCACGAGGGGGCCATAGTCTTCGGCCTTGGCGGCATCAAGAACGTGGGCGACGAAGCCATCCGCGAAATCGTGGATGCCCGCGAGGAAGGCGGGGTGTTCGCCTCGCTGCTGGACCTGTGCATGCGCGTGAACCTGCGCAAGGTGACCAAGCGCGTGCTGGAAAGCCTGATCAAGGGCGGCGCGTGCGATTGCCTGGGCTGCACCCGCGCGGGCATGCTGGCCGCGCTGGACAACGTGGTCAGCAAGGCCCAGAAGCGCCTGAAGGACAAGGAATCCAACCAGGTTTCGCTGTTCACCATGGTGCCGGAAGAACCCGCCGTGTGCCCCGGCATCGGCTTCGACTGCGAAGAGCAGCAGGCCCAGGAGTGGGACGACGACCAGAAGCTGCGCTTCGAAAAGGAGGCGCTGGGCTTCTTCCTCACCAGCCATCCGCTCCAGCCCTACCGCAAGGAATTGTTCCGCCTGCGCCTTACCCCGCTGGAAGAAACGCGGGACATGGCCCCCGGCATGTCGCTGAAGACCGCAGTGCTGGTCACCGGCATCAAGGAGCACATGACCAAGAAGGGCGCACGCATGGCCTTCCTGCAGGTGGAAGACCTGACCGCCTCCGGCGAGTGCGTGTTCTTTCCCGAGCCGTACGCGGAATTCCGCGAACTGCTGAAGTCGGATCAGCCACTCTTGCTCGAGGCCACCATCAGCAAGCAGCAGAACGACGACGGCGGCAGGAACGGCGGCGGGGGCGGCGACGGGTCCATGCCCATGTCCGAGGAAGACGACGACACCCCGCGCGAAATCAAGCTGCTGGGCGACAAGGTCATTCCGCTGGCCCGCGCCTGCGGCGCCAGCGACCAGCCCGTGACCATCGACATGCCCCTGCCCCGCGTGGAGCCCGCCAGCCTTGCCGCCCTGCGCGCCATTCTGGAACGGCATCGCGGTCCCGTGCCGGTGAACGTGCGGCTGGTGGTGGACGAGTCCGAATGCCTGTTGCAGTTCGGCCCGCAGTGGATGGTGCAGCCCGGCCCGGCGTTCGAGACGGATATCGCACACTGGACCGAAGGCCCCGAATAGGGGCAGTTCCAAATTGCCCCTTCGCTTTCTTTGGCCTTATCGCTCAGGAGACACACCGTGAAGAAATCCATCTGGCGGCTGACCGTGCGCTCGGAGTTCTGCGCCTCGCACGCGCTGCGCCATTACGAAGGCAAATGCGAATCCATGCACGGCCACAACTTTGCCGTGGAAATGGTGGCCGAGGGCGACCGCCTGACCGGCGACACGGAAATCGTGCTGGATTTCAAGGTGCTGAAGCGCGAACTGAACGTGGTGCTCGACACCCTGGACCACAAGAACCTGAACGACGTCACGCCGTTCGACACCATCAACCCCTCGTCCGAGAACCTTTCACGGCACATCTGGCAGCAACTGGCCCCGCGCCTTGCCCCGCACGGGGTGCGCCTGCACGCCGTGACCGTGTCGGAAAAGGCCGCCCAGTCGGCCACCTACATGGAAATCGACGAATAGCCGCACGCGGCGGCGCCGCCCCAGTCTTTTCCGCCCGGCGGCCCCCGCAGCAGCGCGGCCCCGCCGGGCGAATCCTTTTGTCTGCCGTGCCGGGCCCGGCAGCGGATCATAGCCCAGCCGCACGGGCAGCCCGGACCGCCGCGAGCAACGAACCTTCCCCTACACCGGATATGCCCCAAAGACGGATATGAACATGTTCGACGCCTTCAACTTTCGCACCGCCTTCGAGATCGCCCTGCCGCTGTTCCTGATCATGGACCCGGTGGGCAACGCCGCCGCCTGCCTCGGCATGCTGCGCGAACACGGAGAGGCCCGGCAACGCGCCATCCTGCGGCGCGAACTGCTGTTCGCCCTCGGCATCATCCTGGGTTTTCACGCGCTGGGCGATGCGCTGCTGGGCATGCTGGAAATCGAACAGTCCACCCTGCGCCTGTCCGGCGGGCTGATCCTGTTCATCATTTCCATGAAGATGGTCTTCCCGCCGCAGGAGGGCGACACCGAAGCCGTGGCCCACGATCCGTTCATCGTGCCCATTGCCGTGCCGCTCATCGCCGGGCCTTCGCTGCTGGCGGCGGTAATGGTCTTTGCCCGGCAGGCCCAGGGCGGCATGATGGCCCAGATCAACGTGCTGGCGGGCATCCTGATGGCCTGGACGGCCACCGCCGCCATCATGGCCTTTACCCCGGACATTGCCCGCCTGCTGGGCCCCCGCACCATGCGGGCCATGGAGCGGCTGATGGGCCTCGTACTCATCATGATGGCCGTGCAGATGCTGGAAAACGGCATACGCCTGTTCGTAACGTCAATGTAACACCACTACGGCAAATCGCGGCAACCTGCCGCTTGAGTGGCGCATTCCGCGTATCGGATGCGCCACTTTTGTTTACCCCCATGCCCCCAGTAGTGCCCCCAGTAGTGCCCCCATTCCTTGACAGCGCCCGTGCCATGGCGCTACATTTTACATACGATAGAAACATTGCATTCTCTGGGGGGGCCATGAGCGTTAAAAGCGTCACACCGGTATTCATCGTTTCCGTCATGTTGTCCGTTATCGCGGTATTCGGCGGCATCATATACTATGTAACGGGTTCCTCGTACCGCATGGCATTGGAGCTGGAACAGCACGCCATGGAACAGGCAGGCACCAGCGCGCGCGATGCGCTTGCGCTGTACGTGCAGAACTTTACCGGCACCATCAACCAGCTTGCCAAGCAGCGCCTGGTGCTGGAAGCCCTGACCGGCGATGCCGCCACCGCCCAGAACCGCCTGAAGGACGTGGTGCGCGGCGATGCCAACATCTGGTCGGTCATCGTGTTCGACGACAAGGGCATCATCCGCGCGGGCATCAACGCGGACATGGAAGACCTGACCGGCGGCAAACGCGGTGACCGCGACTACTTCAGGGCGGTGATGGCCGGGCAGGACACCTTCATCGGCAAGTCCATCATCACCGCCAAGACCGGCGGCGGCAACATGTTCATCTTCGTGGCGGTAAAGGCCATCCGTGATGCCGGTGGCCGCGTCATCGGCGGGGTGGGCATCTTCCCGCGCTGGGAAAACTTTACAGCCACCTTCGTCAGCGGGCTGCACTTCGGCCAGCGCGGCTACGGCTTCATGCTGGACGGCAGCGGCAACATCATCGCCCACCCCGACAGACAGATGATGCTCAAGGACGTGACCGAGCACGAATTCGTGCGCACTGCCCTGTCCATGAAGAACGGCAGCGCCTTCTACGACTGGAAGGGCGAGCGCAAGTACCTGACCGTCACCACGGAACCCGTCACCGGGTGGCTGGTGTGCATGAGCGCCTACACCGACGAACTGGCCGGTACGGCCGTTGCCCAGCGCAACACCTTGCTGGGCATCGGCGCGGCGGCGCTGCTGGTGCTTGCCGGCGTGGTGTCGCTGCTGGTGCGCCGCCTGGTCGCCCGCCCTGTGGCGGATATCGAGGCATTCACCCGCGCCGTGGCCGGGGGCAACCTGCACGCCGACCTGCACCAGAACTTCAAATATGAATTCCGCAGCCTGGGCGACAACGTGCGGACCATGGTGGGCGAACTCAAGCACAAGCTGGGTTTTGCCCAGGGGCTGCTGGACGGCATTACCCTGCCCTGCGTGGTGGCCGGGCCAGACCAGCGGGTGCTGTTCGTCAACCGTGCCACCCTCGACTACATGCAGATCGACGGCGACCCGAAAGCCTTCATGGGGGTGCCGGTGGGACGCATCTTCCACGGTGACGACAACCATCCCACGGTCATCGGCACCTGCATGCACGAACGCAACGCCCAACGCGGCGTGCAGACGGAACTGGTGGGCCGCAAGGGCGCGCGGCTGCACGCCAGCGTGGACGCCGCCCCCATGTATGACCTGGACGGCACGCTCATTGCCGGGTTTGCCCTGATTTCTGACCAGACGGACATCAAGACCCAGCACGCCCGCATAGAGCAGCAGAACGAACGCATCGCCCATGCCGCGGTAAAGGCCGATGAAGTGGCCAACATGCTGGCCTCGGCGTCCGAGCAACTGGCCGCGCAGATCGAACAGTCGTCACGCGGCAGCGACGAGCAGCGTGGCCGCACGGCGGAAGCTGCCGCCGCCGTGGAGGAAATGAACGCCGCCTCCATCAGCGTTGCGCGCAACGCCGCCGAAACCGCCGACCTGGCCGATTCCGCCCGCTCGCAAGCCCAGGAGGGCGCGCGGCTTGTGGAATCGGTTGTGAACACCATCAACGCCATCAACGGCCAAGCCGAAACCCTGAAGGCCGACATGACCGAACTGGGCCGTCAGGCCGACGGCATTGGCCAGATCATGACGGTCATCGCCGACATCGCCGACCAGACCAACCTGCTGGCGCTGAACGCCGCCATCGAGGCGGCCCGGGCTGGCGACGCCGGGCGCGGCTTTGCCGTGGTGGCTGACGAGGTGCGCAAGCTGGCCGAAAAGACCATGACCGCCACCAGCCAGGTGGGCGACTACATCCGCTCGGTGCAGCAGAGCGCGCGGGCCAACATCCAGAGCACGGAAAACACCACCGCCGCCATCGTGGACTGCACGCGCACCGCCAACCTTTCCGGCGACTCGCTGCGCAGCATCGTGGGGCTGGTGGAACGCACCTCGGACAACGTGCGCGCCATCGCGGCGGCCAGCGAACAGCAGTCCGCCGCCAGCGAACAGGTGGGGCGCGGCACGGAAGACATCAACCGCATCGCCTCGGAAACGGCGGAAGCCATGGGCCAATCGTCGCAGGCCGTGACCGAACTGGCCCGGCTGGCCGTGGAACTGAAGTCGATCATCGCGGAGATGCGTGAGTAGGGAGCAGCCAGCCCGTGCAGCCCGGTGCACGCCGGGTTGCTGACCGGACTCATTGCGCAAACCAACGGCGGCGGGAGTGACCTCCCGCCGCCGCGTTCATTGCATGATGTCCCAGGCTGAGTCGGCAACCCGCCCTACCCCAGTCCCAGCATGGCCCGCAGGGTCTCCTCGATGCCGTCCACGCACAGGCCCAGTTTGGCCCGCAGTTCCTTCTGGCTGCCGTGCTCCACGAAGTGGTCGGGCACGCCCAGCCTGCGGATGGCCTGCCCGTGCAGCGCGCCGTGGTCGGCCAGACATTCCAGCACGGCAGAGGTGAAGCCGCCCGCCAGGGCGTTTTCCTCTATCAGCAGCAGGGCATCGTGGGTGGCGGCCAGTTCCAGCAGTTGCGCTTGCGGCAACGGCTTCACCCACACCGCGTCAAACACGGTGACCTGGCGGCCCGATTCCTCGGCCACCCGTTCCGCCGCCTCCAGCGCCGGGGCCACCCGGCTGCCGCAGGCGATGACGGCCAGCCCGTCGCCCTGTTTCAGCACCTCGCCCCGGGCAAGGGGCAGCACCTCGCCGCGCGGGGGCAG
>NZ_VSMK01000452.1 GCF_011682075.1 Nitratidesulfovibrio liaohensis | reverse complement strand
GGGGCCTGGCGGGCGGCGGGCGGTGCGGGCGGGATGACGGCGCGGGGGCGCGATGGGGACAGCGCGGCACGGCCAAAAGGAGAGGACCGCCGACATCCGGTGATGTCGGCGGCCCTGTGCGTCATGCATCATGCGGGGCGCGGAGGCGGGAAGGTGGGAAGTCCTCTGTGAAGGCCGGTGGGTGCGCCCCGCCGCTGCTCCGTCAGTCCGGACTACTGGTTGGTCTGGGGCATCTGGCCGTCATGCATGGGGCCATGGCCCATGCCCTGGCCACCCATCATGCCGCCACCCATGCCACCATGACCCATGCCGTGGCCACCCATCATTCCGCCGCCCATGCCCATGTGGCCCATGCGGCCGTATCCGGGGTTGACGCCCACTTCCTTTTCCAGGCGTTCGTCAAGGGCGGTGTATTCCTTGCGGATCTGGGTGCGCAGGTCGGACAGTTCGCCCGTCAGCTTGGAAATGGCTTCCGGCTTGGTGTTGGGGTTGCCGGACAGGGCGTTCAGTTCGGTATGCTTGGCCCAGGCCTTGTCCTTCAGCGGCTGGATGCGGGCGTCCGCTTCCTTGTAGATGGCGTCGTACTTGGCCTGCTTTTCCGGGGTCAGGGAGTTGTACACCGCGCCGGTGGCGCAGCGGCCGCCCATGCCACCCATGCCGCCCATGCGGGCAAAGGCGCTGTCGGTGATGCCGGTGATGGCGAGCAGGCCCGCAAGGGCGACGGTGCCGAGGACGAGATGCTTGGTCTTCATGATGTGTGCTCCTGTGTTGATTCGTTGCCGCCCCGCCTGGCGTCTTCGCTGCATCCGCCGTGGATGGCGTGGCCATGTACTGTGGTGCGGGGCTGGTGCGCTTGTTGCTTGCCCCGGTAAAAGCAACCGGCGTGCCAAGGCGCGGAATGTGCGTGTAACATGCCGTGATTGAAGGTTGAAATTTCATTTTCCGCACCCGGAAGGCCCCCGCAAGGCCTGCACGAAAACCGATCAGATGTATAAAAACTATACGCTACCCTCGGGATGGCGTATGAAAATCGAACAGGTGTCGCGGATTCGAACACCCCGCCCCCGGCGGGTACCGCGCACCGCAAGGAAGCTTTCCATGCCGAAGGACAACGCAAGCAATACGATCAGGACGGACAGCACGGACGCGGCCCCACCTGCCGCACGCGAGGGCCAATCTGGCCTGTTCGGGCGCGGCGGGCGCGGCGGGCGTTGGGGCAGGGGCGAAACCCTGCCCTCGCCGTGGCTGATCATCGGGGCCACGGTTGCTCTGGCCCTGGTGCTGGCCGTGCTTACCGTGCTGAACCATGATGGCGAGCAGGAATCCATGCGCCGCATCCTGTCCGAAAAGGGCGCTTCGCTGATCCGGGCCTTCGAGGCCGGTGCGCGTACCGGCCTGCGCGGGCGCACCGGGGGCGAGCTGCGCTTGCAGATATTGCTGGAGGAAATGGCCGACCAGCCGGACATCCAGTTCATCGCCGTCACCGACAGGCAGGGCGTGGTGCTGGCCCACAGCGACCCGCAGTGGGTTGGCCGTTCCCTGGCCGACCCGGCCACCATGGAGGCCCTGGCCGTGCCCCCGCCGCCCGCTCCTTTGGGGCGCGACGGGAGCGACGGGGGGGACGTGCGCCAGCAACCCCGCGACGAGGTAGGCTGGCGGCTGATGGAAGCGGGCGGCCAGCGCGCCTTTCTGGTGTACCGCACCTTCATTCCCTTGCGGCCCACGGCGCGCCATATGGGCATGGGCGGCCACATGATGGGCCACGGCATGCGCAGCCCGGAATCCGGCATGGGGTCCATGCCCGGCTGGCTGCGCCGCGAGATGGAGGCCGACACGCTGGCCGAGCGCGATGCCCCGCCCCCGGTCATCATCGTGGCGCTGGACACGGCCCCTTTCGATGCGGCCCGCGCGTCCGACCGTCAGCATACCCTGGTCATGCTGTCCATTCTGGCCCTGCTGGGCGGGGCCGGTGTGCTTTCGCTGCTGTGGTCGCGCCATGCCCGCGCCTCGCGGCGGCTGGTGCGGCAGGCCCAGTCCTTCGCCCTGCACGTGGTCACCAGCCTGCCCGACGGGCTGGTGGTGCTGGACGGC
>NZ_VSMK01000451.1 GCF_011682075.1 Nitratidesulfovibrio liaohensis | reverse complement strand
GTGCGCCCGCGCCCGTGCCCATGCCGCCCGACACGGCGGCGCAGGACAGGCTGCGCGCCGGACTGTTTCCGCACCGGCGGATGCAGGCGGGCGGGCCCCTGAAATTCTGCCTGGTGGCGGAGGGGGTGGCGCACGTCTTTCCGTGCATGCACCCCACCTGGGAGTGGGATACCGCGCCGGGCCAGGCGCTGCTGGAAGGGGCGGGCGGCACGGTCACCCTGCTGGACGGCGCGCCGCTGACCTACAACAAGCCGGACTTGCGCAACGAGTTCATCCTTGCGGTGGGGCCTGCCGCCTGCGTGGCGGGCGCTTGCGCCGAAAGGCAGGACGCGCTGGGCTGAGCCGCATACGGCATTGCGGTTTGACGCCGTGCAATGGCGCGCGGGGCCGGAAGGGTAGACAGGCCGGGGTGCGTGGGGAGCGCATGGAGGCTGAACGGGGCGCAGATGCGCCCTTTTCCGCGCGCGGTGTTCCGGGGCTGCCTCTGAATCAGGCCGCCCCTAACGCTCGGCCCACAAGGCCCGCCCCCCCTTCACCCGCAGTCGCGCCAGCGGCAGGCCGTGCCAGTACAGCAGGGCGGCGGTGGCGTGACGGGGGGCGTCGATGCTGCGCCCGGTGAGCACCCCGGCGATGTCCGCCGGGTCATCCATGTGCAGCAGCGCGATGTCTCCCCCTCCGTCTGACCCGCCTTGCCTGCCTTGTCCGGTGGAGGCTGTGGGGTGTGTGGGGGGCGGCATCAGGGTGCGCAGCCGGGGCGAGGGACGGATGCCGTCCTTGCCCCACTTGCCCAGCGGGTAGCCGCGCCACCGCAATGCGACGGGCAGCCGTTCCAGCGCATGCCGGGGCAGGAAGTAGGTGGTGTCGCCAAAGGGCGCCACCACGCCGTCTGGCAGCAGGGCCGGGTCCAGCCCGGTGTCGGGCCAGGCCGAAGCGGGCTGGGCGTCGGCGCGCACCCGATCGGCGTCGGGCAGGGGCGGGCCATCGGCAAGGGGACCCGCGTCGTTGTCCGTCCCCCTGGGGCCGGGCTTGCGCAGGCAGGCGATGAAGAAGCCCTGCGCGCCCGAGCGTTCCGGGTCAACCCGCAGGGTGCCGTCGCAGCCGGGCAGTTCCGGCTTGGCGAACACGAAGCCCGGCGGCGGGTCCAGCGGCACGAGTTCCAGCCCCAGTTCGTCGCGGGCGTACAGCACTTGCGCTTCGTTCTCGTGCACGTTGGTGGTGCAGGTGGAAAACACCACCCGCCCGCCGGGGGCCAGCAGCCGCGCGGCCTCTGCCAGCAGCAGCCGCTGGATGCCGATGAGCGGCTTGACCTTGTCGCCCTGCCACAGCTTGAGCACCGAGGGGTTGCGTTCCACCGTGCCCCAGCCGGAGCACGGCGGGTCCAGCTGGATGCGCGTCCACGAACCGTCGGGCAGGGGCAGCGCTTCGCCGGGGTGCGAGCAGGTCACCGCGTTGACGAGATTCAAGGTGAAAAGATTCTGGCGCAGGGTGGCCAGACGGGTGTGGTTGGGTTCGTTGCCCACCACCAGCCCGTGCGGGCCCACCAACTGGGCCAGGAACCCGGTCTTGCTGCCGGGGCTGGCGCACATGTCCAGCACGGCGGCGCCAGGTTCCGGGGCCAGCGCCAGCGGGGGCAGCATGGACGAGCGGTCCTGAATGTAGATCAGCCCGAAGAATGCGGCCAGGCTGCCGCCCAGGGGGCGCGGCTCTTCGGTGAGGCGGCGGCACCACGGAGAGAACGGCTCCGGCTCGAAGTCGTAGCCCTGGGCGCGGAGCAGGTCCTCTACCAGGGGCACCTGGGCGGGCGGGCACACGATGCGAAAGGAACGGGGGGCAGGTGCGGTCATGGCGTTGGGGGAAAGATGAGTGATGGTGGCTGGCGCGGCGGCATGCCGTGATACATGGGGGAAACGGACCGGACACACGGGGGCAACGGAAGCGGGGCACTGTGTCGGGCAACGTGCCGTGCCGACGCGTGCTTGCCGATGTGCCCGTGACGATACCGGCACGGTGCCCGGACGGTGGATGCCGCGCCGCCCGCGGGCCTGCGGAGCCCGGCCCGGCTCGACGGGGACCGATACGGTCCGGCACGGTCCGGCCCGG
>NZ_VSMK01000450.1 GCF_011682075.1 Nitratidesulfovibrio liaohensis | reverse complement strand
GGCGCGACGTGCGCCGCAGGGCGGGCCAGCCGCCCTGGGCCGACGGCGAAGCGGGCAGCCCCATCAACGTGGAACAGATTTCCCGCGTCCGCGAGGCCGTGGAAGAGCAGCACGCCGCGAATCAAGACACCGGCCAGCCGGCAGACCAGGCAGCGGGCCGCCCGCGCGACCCGCACGATCTGGAAGAGCAGTTGGCGGAGTTGCTGCGCTCGCTGGACCCGGAAACCAAGTACCGCATGTAGCGCGGCTGGTGCCTGGCGCCACGGGCCCGTCATTGCGCTCTGGGCAATCCGGGCCATCTGGCCGTGCGGGCCGTCATTTGCGATCAGGGCCATCCGGCGTTCCGCCGGGGTCTGGCGTTCGTGTGCCGCCAGGCCGTTTCCCCGGGATGACCGTTCTCGGCGGCGGACGCGTTACCGCCTGGTTTCCCGAGTCTTTCCGCAGCCTTCTGCCCCCCGCTTTCACCACGAATTCCGGCGCCTGCACCCGTTCGACGCACCGGGCAGCGGGTTGCGTCCGTTGTGCCCGTGGTGTACCGGTGGCCCACCATTTCTCACGCGACCGCACAGAACCGCACGGCACGCGGCGGATGCCCGCCCCGCCGGTATCCCCGCGCCCACCTCCGGAGCCACCCCATGATCGACCTGCACGTGCACACCTGCTTCAGCGACTCCTCCATGACGCCCGCCACCGCCGTGCGCTTCGCGCGCCTTGCCGGGTATCGCGCCGTGGCCCTCACAGACCATGCCGACGGATCGAACATGGACCTCATCCTGCGCCAGGTGCTGCCCATGGCTCGCCAGTACGGGCTGTACGCGGGCATAGAGGTCTTTGCCGGGGTGGAACTGACCCACGTGCCCCCTGCCCTCATTCCCGACGCCATCAAGGAGGCGCGGGCGCTGGGTGCGCAACTGGTGGTGGTGCACGGCCAGTCGCTGGCCGACGTGGTGGAGACGGGCACCAATCTTGCCGCCATCGAAGGCGGGGCGGACGTGCTGGCCCACCCCGGCCTGCTCACCGCGGAAGACGCCGCCTACGCCGCCGAGCGCGGCGTACTGCTGGAAATAACCACCCGCCCCTCGCACGCGCTGTCCAACGGCCATGTGGCCATCACCGCGCGCGCCGCGGGTGCCCGGCTGGTCATCAACAACGACGCCCACCGCAAGGAAGACTTCGTCTCCGCCGAAAAGCGCCGCGCCGTGGCTCTGGGCGCGGGCCTTGCCCCGGCGGAAATCGAAGCCGCCGAGCAGACCCAGCGCCAGTTGGTGGAGCGGTTGGTGCGCGCCGCCCGCTAGGGACTGGCCCCAAATTGTCTTTTTGTCCGTTGGCTACGTCAAACTTCACCTGCCATATCAGTCGAATACAGCAAGAGTATGCTCCCTCATGGCAGGCTCGTTTTCCTTGCCAACGAACAAAAATCCTAATTTGGAGAAAGCCCCTGGGGCTGTTCCACTTCACGCTTCCGCCCCCCCCGCATGCGGCAACGCACCCCGGCCTAAAGTTCCGCCCCGAACTGCCGATGGGAACCATGTACCGCGGCTGACCGGTCGCCGGTTCCCCATCCCGCAGAGGTGCGGCCATGCTCGACTATTACAGATTCAAGGAAATTCACGACCTGTTCATGAAAGGCAAGACCGAGGAAGCGCGGCACGTACTGATGGAAATGCAGTCGCGTTACGTTTCCCTGTGCGACGAAAACACCATGCTGAAAATGCAGGTGCAGGAATTCGAGGACATCCTCTACCTGTCGCGCAATCTTGTCTTTGACGGGTTCTGCTATTGGCTCATCACCGGCAACATCAAGCAGGGGCCGTTCTGCCAAAGCTGCTACAACCGGGATGGCGTTCTGGTTCGCCTGACCGCGCATGAAGGCACGTGGCAATGCGCCACCTGCGGCACCGTGCACGACCGCGAAACGCACTACGGCATGCCCGCAACCGGCTTCGGCCTGGGCGCGGCGCTGGCCACGGCCCATGACGCCGGGCGTACCGCCCTGGCCGGGCTTGCCGATCTTGCCAGCATGGCTGGCAGGCCCGACCCGGCCAGCAGGACGGGACGCGCAGCCAGCATTGGCGCGGGCGACGATCTGGCGCCCGATGCGCCCCCGCCC
>NZ_VSMK01000449.1 GCF_011682075.1 Nitratidesulfovibrio liaohensis | reverse complement strand
TCGCGGGTGACCACGGCGCCTGCGGCGATGGGTCGCGCCGCCACCAGGCTGCGCCGGGCGTTGCGCCGGGCCGGGGCCTCGGATTCCAGCGCGGAGATGGTGAACGGACCCACCATGGGCAGGATGCGGTCGAGCGAGGCGTTGAAGTGCGCCAGATCGTCCTTGTCCATGGCGTGGTAGTGGTCGTTGCCGGGCAGGGTCTTGTCGTGGGTGAAGTGCTTTTCAAGGATGCGCGCGCCCAGCAGGGTGGCCACTTCCAGCACCTTCATGTCGCGGGGCAGGGTGTGGTCCGAGTAGCCGATGACGTGCTGCGGAAAGTGCTGGCGCAGCGCCGGAATCATGCCCAGCGCCGCGTTCACGTCGTCCGTGGGGTAGTTCAGCACGCAGTGCAGCAGGGCCAGCGGGTTGCCCTTGGCCTCTATCCATTCCACGGCTTCGGCGATCTCGTGCAGGTGTGCCGCACCCGTGGACAGGATGATGGGCTTGCCGAACCCGCACAGGAACTCGATGAACGGCTTGTTGGTGATGTCCGACGACGAGATCTTGTACACGTCCATCATGTCGTTCAGAAACTTCGCCGATTCCACGTCGAACGGCGTGGACATGAACTCGATGCCCGCGCTGTCGCAGTGCTTCTTCAGCGCCTCGAACTCGCCCTTCCAGAACTTGTCGTGCCGGGTGAACAACTCGAACTGGCTCTTGGTCGGCTCCTTGGTGGTGTCCCAGTAGGCCGGGGAATCCTTGGACGCCAGCGTGGACGCCTTGTACGTCTGGAACTTGATGGCGTGCGCGCCGCCCGCGCAGGCCTCGTCCACCAGACGCCGGGCAATGTCCATGCTGCCCTCGTGGTTCACGCCCGCCTCGGCAATGATGTACGGACGCTGGATGCCCGCGCTGCGTGCGCACACAGGCTTGGTGCTGAATATTTCGGTCAGGCGCATGGTCGTGCTCCTTGTGGTTGCAAAATGGGGGAAAGTCTTTGCGGTGGGAGAATAACCGGGGAGGGGACCCTTTGGAAAGGGTCGCCCTCCCCGTACCCCTCCCCCCCAAACTTTCCATTGGGGGTGGGGATACGGGGAAGGTTTGCGCAGTGAATACCCTATAAAAAGGGGTCAAGGGGGTGTGCCCCCTTGCGGGGTGCAGGGGCAGCGCCCCTGCATTCTTGTGGCTTACCCCTTGGGCGGAAAAAGGGCCACGATCTCTTCGGGGGTGATGTCCGGGTGGATATCCAGCAGGGCGAGGGCGCGGTAGTCTTCGGGGGTATCCATGTCCAGCTTCAGGTCCGGGCGGCGCAGGACGGGGTTGGCCGGGTCGAAGGTGCGGATGCGGTACTGGCCGGGGTTGTCCCATATGTACGACAGGCAGTGCTCGCGGTGGGCGGGCAGGGTGGCCCTGGCCGCTATGTCGGCCAGCAGCGCGTAGGACAGGGTTTCCGCGCCCAGGCCATCGGGATAGCTGTTGCCGCGCGGGATGTGGTTGTACGCGTAGTCGCAGGCCCCGGCGGCGTTTTCGCTGCGCCAGAAGCGGATCAGGTCGTCGATGGCCGGTCCCCAGATCAGCGGGTTGTCGGCGCAGATGCGCACCACCTGCTCCGCGCCGTGGGCGGCGCCGGCCAGGCGGAAGCGTTCCAGCACGTCGTCCTCCGGCCCGCGGAACACGGCCACGCCCTGCCGCGACAGGTGGTACTCCAGCACGTCGTTTTCGGGCCGGTCGGAAGTGGCCACGACCACCTCGTCGATGAGCCGCGCCTTGCGGGTGCGGCGCACCACCCAGTCGATGACGGGCAGGCCGTGCAGCGAGAGCATGGTCTTGCAGGGCAGGCGGGTGGAACCCAGGCGGGCCTGGATGAGGGCGACGGTTCTCATGCGGTGTCTCCGTGCGGGCCGCGCGGCATTTCCGGAGCCACGGGCGCCCCCGAAAGCGGGGCGTTAGTGGACGCAGTGGAGGCCCCGTTGGCGGTCACGGCCCCTTCCACGCTGGGGGATTGTTCGATGAGCGCGCTGCGCAGGTCGAAATCCGGGCCGAAGGGCAACTCGTCGATGTACGACGGCCTGCGCGGCGCGGTGCCGCCCTGCGCGGGGGCCAGCAGGGCGCCGATGCGCGCCACCACC
>NZ_VSMK01000448.1 GCF_011682075.1 Nitratidesulfovibrio liaohensis | reverse complement strand
CTGCCCGCGCGGGTCTTCGGCTTCGGCCTGGTGGGCGACCTGCCCGAACCGCTCGAATTTCCGGCCTTTGTCCGGCGCCTGCACGGCCTTGCCGGGCGCGCCCACTGCCACGTCAGCGGCCCCGCCCCCGCCATGGTGCGGCGGGTGGGCTACTGCACCGGTTCCGGCAGTTCACTGGCCGATACAGCCTTTGCCCGTGGCGCCGACGTGTTCGTCACCGGCGACGTGAAGTACCACACCGCGCTGGAAGCCCGTGGCTGCCTGCTCGACGTGGGGCACTTTGCCCTTGAAGAGGAAATGATGCGCCGCTTCGCCAACGGCCTGTGCACCGCGCTGCCAGGCCTGCCCGTGCATTTCCTGCCATCCAGCGATCCACTACGGCTGCACCTGCCCGTTCCCCCCGCGGGCACGGACGGCGGCCGCGTTCCGGAACATCCGGCCTAACCCGCATTTCAGGAGGATATGACGTTGAGCCTGTATCTCAAGCAGATCGAACAGCTTGTCGCCCTGCAGAAGGTGGACGACCACATCTACGGCATCAAGGCGGAACTGAAGAACGCGCCGCAGGAAGTGGAAGGGCTGCAACAGCGCTTCGACGTCCTCGAGGAACAGCGCAACCGCCTCCTCGACAAGCTCACCCACCTGAAGGAGCAGGAAAAGCGCCTCGGCACCGAGATCGAGGACGATTCCCTGCGCATCAAGAAGAGCAAGTCCAAGCTCATGCTCGTGGGTAACACCAAGGAATACCACGCCATGATGCGCGAAATGGACAACATGGAAAAGATGAACCGCTCGCGCGAGGAAGAAAAGCTGGCCCTGGCCGAAGAGTTGCAACGCCAGACCGAGGCCATGGCGGAGATGGACGAGCGCTACACCGCCCTCAAGGCCGATCTGGAGGCCAAGAAGGCCAGCCTGGAAGCGCGCCTGACCGAAGCCGGGGCAGGCCTTGCCGACCTGGAAACCCAGCGCAACGCCGCAGGCAAGGAAGTGCCCGCGCCCGTGCTGAGCCGCTACGAATTCATCCGCCAGCGCCTGGAAAACCCGGTCATCGTGCCCGTGGACAAGGGCGTGTGCTCCGGTTGCCACATCTCCATCCCGCCGCAGAGCTACATCGAACTGCAGAAGGGCACGCAGATTCTCAGCTGCCCCAACTGCCAGCGCCTCATCTACTGGAGCGAGCACTTCTGCGTGGAAACCCCGGCTGCCGAATAGGCCGGACCCCGCGCATCCGTTTTCGGGAGCCGGACGGGCTGTCGTCGCGGGCCGCAAGGCCCGGGGAGGAAAGTCCGGGCTCCGCAGGGCAGGACGCTGGGTAACCCCCAGGACGAGCGATCGTCGGACAGGGCCACAGAAAACAGACCGCCCGGCAGGTTCGCCTGCCGGGTAAGGGTGAAACGGTGGGGTAAGAGCCCACCAGCTGGGGCGGCAACGCGTCAGGCTCGGTAACCCCCGTCCGGAGCAAGACCAAATAGGGAAGCGTTCGAGGCCTGCCCGGCCGATGCTTCCGGGTCGGTTGCTTGAGGGCGTCGGTAACGGCGCTCCTAGAGGAATGACAGCCACCCGCAAGGGTACAGAACCCGGCTTACAGTCCGACTCCCGATGTTATTAGAGGCGATTACGGGGGAGGGAGGAAGGGACTTTTTCAAAAGACCCTTCCTCCCTCCCCCGGTCCCCCTCCCTCCTTCCCCCAAACTTTTCATTTGGGGGTTGTTTTTACCGAAACAGGACGAGCGCGGGGCAAGGCTTCCACTGCGCTTGAATGCCTTACCCTGGTTTAAGACGACGTTGGGTGAAGGTGCGAGCCAGGGGGCTTTGCGGCAGCCGTTAGGTAAGCGCGGTGCGCGCAGCTGTTTGCCGAACGCGAAGCGTGAGGCTTACAGATGGCGCCCGCACCCCGCGAACCTTACGGATGGCGCCGCAGAGCGCAAAGCCCCCTTCCCCCCGTATCTTTCCCTCCCAAATCTTCTTGATCTTCAAAGGACCGTACATGCACGCATGGGCCATTGTTCTCGCGGCGGGCAGCGGCACCCGGCTGGCTGCGGCCGGGCTGCCCACGGCCAAGCAGTTCATCCCGCACCGGGGGGCGCCGTTGTACTGGCGTTCGGCGCGCACGTTCGCGACGGTGGCGCGGGTG
>NZ_VSMK01000447.1 GCF_011682075.1 Nitratidesulfovibrio liaohensis | reverse complement strand
GCCCACCTGGCGCACCACGTCGCCGGGGGCCAGCCCCAGCCGCGCGGCTGGGCTGTTCGGCAGCACGGCATTGATGCGTACCCCGTTCCCCTGCGCCTCCTGCACGCGCAGGCCCCAGCGCCGCTCGGCCAGCCGTTCGGCCATGTCCTGCGTGAATACGGCGGGGGTCATGCGCAGGGTGGCCGTCTTGCCTTCGCGCAGCAGGCCCACCTCCAGCGTGTCGCGGTGGGTGTAGTTGCGCAGCAGCATGATGTAGGCGTCCTTGTCTTCCACGGGGTTGCCGTTGATGGACACCAGCACGTCGCCGGGGCGCAGCCCGGCCTTGGCCGCCGGGGTGTCCTGCAACACCTCGGTCACCAGCATGCCCGATGCCCGCTTCAGCCCCAGCCACGCCGCCGTGCGCTGGTCGATGTCCTGCCCCAGAACGCCCAGCCATACCGGGTCCACCCGGCCCTGGCCCAGCAGTTCCTCGACCACGCGGCGGGCCTTGTCCACGGGAATGGCAAAGCCGATGCCCTCGCCCTTGGCGTAGACCGCCGTGTTGATGCCGATGAGCTCGCCCATGATGTTCAGCAGCGGGCCGCCGCTGTTGCCGGGGTTGATGGCCGCGTCGGTCTGGATGAGGTCGGTGATCATGCCCTGCTCCACCTTGATGGACCGGCCAAGGGCCGACACCACCCCGGTGGTCACGGTGTGCGCGAAGCCGAAGGGGTTGCCGATGGCGATGACCGTCTCGCCGGGCATCAGGTCGGACGAGGTGGCCATCTTGATGGCGGGCAGGTTCTGTGCGCCGGGCACGCGCAGCACGGCGATGTCGAAGTCGGTGTCCGACCCCAGCAGTTCGGCGTCCAGCGAGCGGCCATCCAGCAGGTGCACGGCGATGCCCGTGGCCCCTGCGATGACGTGGGCGTTGGTGAGCACGATGCCGGGGTGCCCGCCATCGGGGTTGATGATCACCCCGGAACCCAGGCTGCGCCGGGTCTGGCGCTGGGTGGGCAGGCTGGGGAACATTTCGCGCGCGGCCTCGTCGTCCATCAGGCCGGGGAAGGGATTGAAGTTGCGCTCCACCACCCGGGCGGTGGTGATGTTGACCACGGCGGGGGCCACGGCGCTGACCGCGCGCACCACCGGGGTGAGGCGCGGGCTGTTGTCCGGGATGCCGTGGGGCAGGGCGGGCGAGCGCGGCGTGGGCACGGTGATGGCCGCACGGCCCGGCTGCGAGGATACCGGCTGGTCCGCCAGCAACGGCGCGGGGGGAGATTCCGCCGCAAGGGCGGACCGGGATGAAAGCGGCAGTGCGAGGGGCAGCGGGGCGAAGGCGGGGGCAAGAGCCAGGGCGGTCAGCGTCAGAGCGGCAAGCGCCAAGCCAGCACGGCGGGGTTTTGCGGTACGGCGGGACAACAATCCATGTATGAACATCGTGGGTGCTCCCCTGAGATTCTCGATTTTTGCACGCATCACTATGCGTCCTGCGGCGGGCGACGGCAAGGGGCAGGGGCGCCGAAGCCCTGTGTTCCGGCCTGTTCCGTCCGGCTTGCCTTGCCCGGCCCGTGGCGCTACCGTGCGCCGGTTCCCGTTCCACACCGACACTCCGGGGGTTCCCATGCCGTCTCTTTCGCCGCGCCTTCTCGATCTCATCGCCGCCATCGACCCCGTGGACCACGGCCACGACCCCGCCGGGCAGGCCCATCTGGACAACCTGACCAAGCCGCGTGGCAGCCTGGGCCGCCTGGAAGATCTGGCCCTGCAACTGCACCGCATTCAGGGCGGCGCGCGCCCCCTGGCCGCCGACCCCGCGCGCATCTTCACCATTGCGGGCGACCACGGCGTGGCCGCAGAGGGCGTCTCGCTGTTTCCGCAGGAAGTGACCCGCCAGATGGTGCTCAATTTCCTGAACGGCGGCGCGGGCATCAACGTGCTGTGCGCCACGGCGGGCATCGACCTGCGCGTGGTGGATGCGGGATGCCTTGGTGACGACTTCGATCCGCACCCGCAGCTCATCCGTCGCAAGGTGGCCCCCGGCACCGCCAACATGACCCACGGCCCGGCCATGACCCGCGAACAGTGCGAGGCCGCCCTGCTGCTGGGCGCGGACCTTGCCGCGCAGGCCGCCGCAGACGGCTGCCGCTGCGTGG
>NZ_VSMK01000446.1 GCF_011682075.1 Nitratidesulfovibrio liaohensis | reverse complement strand
GCCGCGCCCGCACCGGGCGCGCCATGCGGCCCAGCCCCCCAGACCAGGTCCACCGCCAGGTGGGCGTGCCAGGTCAGGGGCAGCGCGGCCAGCGCCGGGGGCAGGTCGACATCGGTATAGGCAAGACAGGCGTCGGCCTCGAACAGGCACAACCCCACCTCGTGAATTTTTCCCGAAAGAAATGCGCAATTATCATGGATGTTGCCCGCAATGACCCACGAAGGAGCCGCTACGGTTCTGGACAGAAGCCGAGGCGATGCGGTAAGGGCCAGCGGAACGTGCATGCCGTTCCGGTTACGGACTTTCAGCCCGGCGGGCAAGCGCGGCCCGGCAAAAACGTGCCGACCGCAACCCACCGGACGACGGCTTTCCGTCCACCCCGTCGTGTGTCCCCTTCGCAAGGGGCCGTCACCATGGACCACGGACCGCACCGGCACGCCGCATGCACGGCATATGTCGTTCCCCCGTCAATTCCACCATGGGTTACGGCGGGGAACAGGAGACCTCGATGCGCCACGTGAAGCACTTTCTGCAGCACCGTTTCAACCCCCTGCACGTGTACTGTCGCCTGCGCGATGTCGGCCTCAGCCCGCGCACGGCGGGCAGGGTGTCCGGCCTGTACGAACGCTACGTGTACCGGGTGTGCTGTCCCCAATAGCCCCGTCCGGCACCGCCTTCCCGCACGTAAGGGCGGCTCACATGACGGACGGCGCACTGCGGCGCGGCGCGCCGCCCCGATGCCTTCCCCTTCTCCGAAAAACACCACGGCCCGGCATGACCGGGCCGTTTGCATTGGCGGGGCTATGGGGCGCTGCCGAGGAGGGGGAATGACTGCCGGACAGCGGCAAAACCGCGTGCCCTGGAAACATCGTGCACCAGTCCACACGGCAACGTGACCGGCGGGCATCACATCAGCGACAGCTGGCGCTCCTTGCGCTTCTGATGCTGCACCAGCATGGAGCGGCGCAGCCCTTCCAGCGGCACGTCGTCCAGAAAGCGCGACGGCTTCAGGCGCAGTTCGCGGCCGTACAGCTGGCGGCGCGCGGCGCAACTGAGGAACAGCCCCTCGGACGCGCGGGTCATACCCACGTAGAGCAGGCGGCGTTCCTCGTCCATGTCGGTACGGGCATCGGGGCTGGCGCCGTCGCGGTCGGGCTTGCCGGTCAGGGTTCCCGCCCCGGCAAAGGGCATGATGCCGTCCTCCAGCGCGGGCAGAAACACCGCACGGAATTCCAGCCCCTTGGCCGCGTGCAGGCTCATGATCTGCACCTTCTCGCTGCCGCGCCGCACCAGTTCCAACTCGCTCTGCAGGCTGATCCAGTTCATCAGCCCGGCCCACCCGCCGTGGGTGTCGTAGGCGCGAGACAGCGCCCGAAAGGCCGAGGACTGCCAGAACAGGTCGTCGAAGGGCGGGGTTTCGCGCAGGTAGGCGGCCACACCCAGCGGACCACGGGCCAGTACCTTGGGCGGGCAGTCCACCTCGTGCGGCATGTCGCGCGCGGGGATTTCCGCGTCGGGCCGCAGGGGTGCCTCGCCGCTTGCGGGGCCGGTGACGGCGGAGCCGGGGGCATCGGGGCCATCGGCAAAAGTATCAGACGGGCCGGCGGGTTCGGTCGGGCCGGAAGCACCGGGCGCATCGGCAGCCGCGTCTCCGCCCCGATGCACGGCAAACGGCGACGCATCCAGCCCCAGCCGGTCGGCCAGCGAGGGGTGCACCCCTTCCGCCACCAGACGGCGGTGGCTTAGCCCGGCGGGCAACGCGGGCCCTCCAGATGCGTCCTGCGACGACGTGGACCCGATGCCCAGCATGCGTCCGGCGGCCCCCAGGATGAGCGCCACCCGCTGGTCTGCCCAGAAGGCCTCGGCCTCGGGCACGGCGCAGGGCACGCCGAAGCGGGTCAGGGTGCGCTGCAACTGGGGGATCAGCGATTTGACGCGGACCAGCACGGCGATGTCGCCGGGGCTGAACCCGCCCTCGTCCAGCACCGTGCCCCGGCGCGTCCGGCCATGCCCGGCGTCCAGCAGCGAATGGCTGGTGGCCCCGATGAGGCCGCGAATCTGCTCGCCGATCCAGGCCGCCTCGCCTTCCGCCGTGGGCGCCTCGAACAGGTGCAGTTCGCCGGGCAGGTCGCGCGC
>NZ_VSMK01000445.1 GCF_011682075.1 Nitratidesulfovibrio liaohensis | reverse complement strand
GGCGGAACGCATGGCCGGACGAGCCCTGCGCGTGCTGGCCCTGTCCATGCTGCCGTTGCATGACGGCCCCGGCGACCACCAGTCCGCCCCGCTTGCGGAAGACAAGGCCGAGCACGGTCATGTGCTGCTGGGCCTTGCGGGCATGATGGACCCGCCCCGCGACGAGGCGGCGCAAGCCGTGGCCACCTGCCGCCGGGTGGGCATCCGCCCGGTGATGATCACCGGCGACCACCGCCTGACGGCAGAGGCCGTGGCCCGCGAAATCGGCATCCATCGGGAGGGCGACGTGGTGCTGACCGGCGACGGCCTGGCCGCCCTGGACGACGCCACCTTCGCGGGCATGGTGGACCGGGTCAGCGTGTATGCCCGCGTCTCGCCCATGGACAAGTTGCGCATCGTCAAGGCGTGGAAGGCGCGCGGCGACGTGGTGGCCATGACCGGCGACGGGGTGAACGACGCCCCGGCCCTGAAGCAGGCCGACATCGGCGTGGCCATGGGCATCGCCGGCACCGAGGTGGCGCGCGAGGCGGCAGACATGGTGCTGACCGACGACAATTTCGCCTCCATCGTGAACGCCATCGAACTCGGGCGGTGGATTTACGACAACATCAAGAAATACCTAACCTTCCTTCTGCGTTGCAACATCACGGAGGTGGCCGTCATCGGCGGCACGGTGCTGCTGCTGGGGCCGGAATACCTGCCCCTGCTGCCCGCCGCCATCCTGTACATCAACCTTGCCACCGACGGTCTGCCCGCACTGGCCCTTGGCGTTGCCCCGCCGGACCCGGACATCATGGACCGCCCCCCGCGCGACCCGCGCGAAAGCGTGTTTACCTGGGACGTGAAGACCTTCGTGCTGCTGGCCGTGTGCCTGGAGATTCCGCTGTTCTTCGCCCTGTTCCTGCACGATCTGGCGGACATCGGCACCGCGCGCACCGAAATGTTCTTCCTGTTCATCATCGTGGAAATGATCATCGCGCTGAACTTCCGGTCCATGCGCTTCGGCATCGTGCAGGCCCCGCCGCACGGCTGGCTGCTGCTGTCCATCGTCTGGGAGGTGGCGCTGGTGGCCGTGCTGATACAGTTCGCGCCGGTGCGCGAGGCCTTCGGCATCCACATGCCCGACGGGCGCACCCTGGGCATCATCACCGCCTTCGGTGCGATGGTGTTCGCCTCCATGGAGGCGGCCAAGGTATTCATCCGCAGGCGGCTGGCGACAGCCGCCCGCAACCGGACTGAACAGGGCTGGCAGAACTGATTGCGGGGGCGGAGTCGGCAAGGCTGGCGGGAATTGGCAGGACGGTAAGCCGGAGAGTGACGTAAAACGCCTGGCTGCCGCGCAGCGGCACAAGGGAGAAGCGCGTGCACGCAGGGTGAATGCCCTCAGTGCACCCGCAGCTTGACGCACCCCTCGCAGGGCAGTGGCGGGACGCCCCGCGCATGGGCGGCCCGAAACGCCGCATATGCCGGACGGCGCCACAGTTCGGACAGGGGGGCGTCCTCCACGCTGCCGAACAGCATGCGCCCGGCCACCACCGTGCCACTGCCGTCACGCGGGCGGCCACCGCACAGGGGCAACGCCGCGAACACACAGGGGGCCACCATGCCGTCCACGGTTATCACGGCGGCGCGGCCCACGTTTTCGGTGCACGAGGAATCCCCTTCGCGCGCGGCCAGCGCGTGCAGCATGTCGCCGGGCATATCCCAGAGTTCCGGCGGCTTGCGCCCCGGCGTAAAGGGGTGGTCAGGCCTGCGCGAATGGCCAGGCGGCGAAACGGTATCCCCCTGCCCCCCGTCTGGCTGCGCGAACGAGTGTGCTGACTGGTGCGCGGGCCGGGGCAGACGCCAGATCATCCGGATGTCCTCCGCCTCCGCCGCCGTACACGCCATTTCCAGCCGCCGCCCCAGCGCGGCCAGTTCGTCCGCATCGGCATGGGCGTATGAGGCATCCGCCAGTTCCGGGACTGTCACGTGGTCCAGGGTGGACACCACCACCGTTTCCACGCCGCGCCCGCGCAGCAGCGCGGGGAGGGCTTCCGGCCCGTCCGCGTCCTGGCGCAGCAGCATGTAGGCAAGATGCACGCGAGGCAGCGCGCTGCCCGCCCGTGCCTTGGCCTCGCGCAGGGCATCCAGCGCGGCCA
>NZ_VSMK01000444.1 GCF_011682075.1 Nitratidesulfovibrio liaohensis | reverse complement strand
CGCCACACGGTGGTGCGCGTCCCCGCCGCGAGCAGGACGGCGTCGCGGCGACGGGCGGCGATGAGGTCGGCCAGGCAGCACGCGGCCAGCATGATGCCCGCAACGTAGCTCATGGCGGGCCAGTTGGGATAGATGCGGGTATGCAGGCTCCACAGGGTCATGCCGCCCCACAGGGGCCAGAACCCGGCGGCCAGCAGGATGTCGCGGCGCAGCCGGTCCGGATCGCGGTTGGGGCCGGTGGGCCCGGAAGGCGCACCAGGTGCGCCGGATACGGGAGCCATGCCGCCTTTCCCGGCGCCGTCCCTGCGGAACGGTACCTGTCCGGAGCAGGCGTTGCGCAGGGCGCGCCAGCCGCCCACCAGCATCATGCCCAGCCACCAGGGGGTGATGATGCCCGCCTGCGCGCCCAGATGTTCGGGCATCCGTTCCGGCGTCAGAAATGTTTTGGCGGCCTTGCCCGCCACCCCGGCCAGGGTGGCCACGTGGCGGAAGCTGACCCAGTCGTTGGCAATGTTCCAGGCCAGGATGGGCAGCATGCCCACGGCGGAACCGGCCAGCATCACCAGCAGCACCCGCGCGGCCACGCCGCGCGCCAGCAGGCCGTGGCGCGAAAGGCCCCACAGCCACAGCACGGCCACGCCAGCCATGGCCAGCATCATGTACTTGGCCAGCACGCCCAGGGCCATGCACGCGAACAGCAGCATGTAGGGTGTGCGACCACGCGGCTCGCGCGATATCCAGTGCAGGCAGAACAACGCGCCCGCCCAGCACGGCAGCAGGGGGCTGTCGGTGGTCATCAGCACGCCCGATGCCATGAACAGCGGGGTGGTATTGGCCACGAACAGGGTCAGCACGCCCAGCGCGGGGGCGCGAAGCAGCCGGGAAACTCCCAGGTACAACAGGAATTGGGCCAGCGCGGCATTGACCACCGCGCCCATGCGCACGCCTGTTTCCGTGTCGCCCAGCAGGGCCGTCCACCCGTGGATGAGCCAGGCGATGAGTGGCCCCTTGGAATAATAGGAAAGTTGCAGCCTGCGCGACCAGTCCCAGTACTGCGATTCGTCCTGCACCAGGTCCAGCTGGCCGGAGATCACGAACCACAGCCGCACCAGTGTGGTGACGGCAATGATCACGCCCGCGCACAGGGCGGGGTTGCGTTCCCAGATGGGGGCCGCAGGCATGACGGACGGCGCGGAAGCGGCACCGGCGCGCGGGGTGTGCGCGCCGTGGCTGCCGGTGTCGACGGCACTGGCGGAGGGGCGGAATTCGGGCCGGTGTATGGATGCGGACATGCGCGCGAAAATGACCTGTGGGAATAATGATGATGGAAGGCGGCAGGCGCGGTCGGTGCCGCATGCCGGGGGGCATGGCCGGTGCGAGCCGCGTTGGCGTGAACCGTTATGACGCAAATCGGTGCGGCACGGGTCGTTCCGGAGGATCGGTGCCGCAGGGAATGTAGCCTCTCGGAGTGGGGGTGTCCAGAAGGGCGGGATGCGTCGGTGCCAGCCGACTCCGGGGAAGGGCGGGGATCAAGTGCCGCCTGCGGCGCCGGGCAAGCGGACGGGCGGGGCGTATCCCTGCGGCGGCGGACAGTGCGTTGCGGGTGTCCGCCGCCGCAAGGGGGAGCGTTACTTGTACAGCCGCTTGAGCACCTTCAGTTTCAGGTCCGAGCCGGGAGCGAAGCGCAGGGGGATGTCGAAGAAGTTGGACCCCACGGCTGCCGCGCGGGGTGCCGAGAAGGTGGCAAGGCCCGCCGGGCCCGCCATGGCCCCGTGCCCGGTTTCGCCCACGCCCCCTTGCGGCAGGCGCGGGTTGGCGAGGTGGGTGGCCGCGTCGTTGATCAGCACGGCTCCGGCGCGGGTGGTTTCCATCAGCCGTTCGCCGCGTGCGTGGGCGGTGGTGAAGGCGTACAGCGCGGTGAGCGCGGGCAGTCCGGCCAGGAAGGCCGTGGCCTCGTCCAGCCGGGTGTAGGGGCGCACCACCAGCACGGGGCCGAAGCCTTGCTCGCGCAGCACCGGGCTGTCGTCGGGCACGTCGGTCAGCAGGGTGGGCGGCACGTACAGGGACGAGCGGTCGGGTGCATCTCCGGGGCCGAAGGGCAGGGCGCGCCCGGCGGCCAGCCGTTCGGCCTGGCGCACGAACCCGGCGGCGGA
>NZ_VSMK01000443.1 GCF_011682075.1 Nitratidesulfovibrio liaohensis | reverse complement strand
GGGCGCGGGCGCCGCCGGGGTCGCGGGTGACGCGGGCGTTGCCGGGGCCTGGCCGGGCTTGGCGAAATCCCAGTTGGTCCGGCCATCGGCGGCGCGCACCAGGTTAAGGTGCAGCCCGTCCAGCATCAGTTCCGCCACCTCCACCCGCTTGGACAGCAGGGGCATGAAGGCCACGCGCAGCCCGCCGCCCTTGATGCGCAGGAAGATGTCGTCGTCTCCTGATGCAGCGGACGGGGCGGTGGCTTTGGGGAAGTCCGGCGGATTGCCGAGGTGCATGGGGCCGAAGGCCACGCCCAGCCATGGGAAGAAGGACAGCGAAAGGTCGCCGTCAAAGACCAGTTCGCGGCCCGTGGCAGAGCGAGCGGCGTCCGCGATGCGGCCCTTGTAGTCGTTGGGATTGATGGTGGCCACCACGATGGCGACGGCCACGCCGGCAAGGATGACCAGGGCGCCGATGGCGGCGGCCACGAGTTTGAGCGTTCTGTTCATGGCGGTGCTCCCGGTTTGGTGTTGCCGAAGGGGCGGCGGCACGGGCAGGGGCGCGCTGAACAGCGGCAAAAGCAGAGAAGCCCGAGCCTTCCCTAAAGATAACCCACCGGGGATGTTGGGGCAAGGCGTGAGATCGAATTGCATGGGGCTGCGGGGGATGTACGCCGTCCGGAGAATCCGCCGACGGGCAGGGCCGGTTGTCCCGCGCGCGCCCCGAACCGGACCGAATTGGGGCGGGCGCTCTGGCGGAGCGGTTCGATTCGCGCTAGACCTTGGCCCATGAATTCCGACACCCGTATCGCCCCCCTCACCTGCGCCCCCCGCCCCCCGGCCCTTATGGTGCAGGGCACCTGCTCCAACGCGGGCAAGAGCATCCTTGCCGCCGCGTTCTGCCGCATATTCTTGCAGGACGGCCTGCGCGTGGCCCCGTTCAAGGCGCAAAACATGGCGCTCAATTCCTGCGTCACCCCCGACGGCCTGGAAATGGGCCGGGCGCAGGCGGTGCAGGCGGCGGCCTGTCGGCTCGACCCCGACGTGCGCATGAATCCGGTGCTGCTGAAGCCCTGTTCCGACGTGGGCTCGCAGGTCATCGTCATGGGGCGGCCCGTGGGCGTCATGCGGGTGCGCCAGTATGTGGACTACAAGCCCCAGGCGCGCGATGCGGCCTTTGCCGCCTACGACAGCCTGGCGGCGGAACACGACGTGATGGTCATCGAGGGGGCGGGCAGCCCGGCGGAAATCAATCTGAAGGCCCACGACATCGTGAACATGGCCATGGCCCGCCATGCCGGGGCGCGGGTGCTGCTGGTGGGCGACATCGACCGGGGCGGGGTATTCGCCGCGCTGGTGGGCACCATGGAACTGCTGGAGGACTGGGAACGCAATCACGTGACGGGCTATCTGCTGAACAAGTTCCGGGGCGATGCCAGCCTGTTGGACCCGGCGTTGGACTTCATGCTGCAACGCACCGGGCGGCCCGTGCTGGGCGTGGTGCCGTACCTGCGCGACCTGGGCCTGCCGGAAGAGGATTCCGTGACCTTCAAGGACGGGCTGCCCGGCCTGCGGGGCGGGGTGGCGACGGAAGGTGGGCCGGAGGAGCCGGGCACGGGGCCGGACATCTTGTTGGACATCGTGCTGGTGGACCTGCCGCACATCAGCAATTTTACGGATGTGGACGCCCTGCGCGGCGAACCGGACGTGCGGCTGCGCGTGGCCCGCACCCCGGCGGACCTGCCAGCCCCGGACGGCAGGATGCCCGACGCGGTGATCCTGCCCGGCAGCAAGAATACCACCGGCGACCTGCGGGCTTTGCGTGCTTCCGGAATGGTCGATGCGCTGGCGCGCCTTGCGCGCGACCCGGACGGGCCGGTGGTGGCGGGCATCTGCGCCGGGTTGCAGATGCTGGGCCTGTGCGTGGCCGATCCGTTGGAACTGGAGGGCGGCGGCAGCGAACAGGGGCTGGGCCTGTTGCCGGTGCGCACCGAACTGGCGGCGGAAAAGACCCTGCGCCGCACGGCGGGGGTGCACCCGCGCAGCGGCCTGCCGGTGGCAGGGTACGAGATTCGCCACGGCATCACCGTGGCGGCGGAATGGGGCGAAGGTGGCGGCACCGGGCCGGGCCTGGGGGGCGCGGCATTCCCCTTCCTGCAGCGCGAGGACGGCGGCCCGCTG
>NZ_VSMK01000453.1 GCF_011682075.1 Nitratidesulfovibrio liaohensis | reverse complement strand
GAAATCGTCGGCCCCGCCGTCACCGACGGCGACGGGGACGAGCACCCCGGCATCACCCAGTTGCCCATCCCCGTGCTGCGCGCCGCGCCAGAGGCCCTGCCCGACCTGCGCCGCAAGGCCGCCGAGCGCGGGCTGTACTGCGTGGGCTTTACCCACACGGCGCGCACCGCGCGCAGTTACGACGCCTATACCCAACGCATGGCCGCCACCGCCAATGACAACCTCTGCTTCGTGGGCATTGCCATCGTGGGCGAACGCAGCGCCGTGGACGGCCTGTGCGGGGCACTGCCCATGCTGCGCTGACAGCCCCATCCCCCCGCATAGACCGCAAAGGGCCGGACATGTTCCGGCCCTTTGTCGTTTCCGCGCCCGCCTCGTGCCGTCCAAGCCCTCCTGTCGTCCTGGCCCCTGTTCCGTGCTGGACCCGTGCTGGCCCCGTCCTGCCCTGATTGTCCGGTGCAGACGGCCCTCCGCCGCCATCCGCCATCCTCACCGGTCTGCCTTTTCGCCCCGCCTGCCCTTTCCGTTATCCCCGACCGTAAAGTCGCCTTTACATCTCTTTCCGTCTCTTGATGGGCGTTTCGTGGTTCCGAATCCGTACATACGGACAACAGGGCCTTCACACCTCAGCACGGAAGTTCAGCTCATGAGACAGCAACGGCACCACATCACGGTGCTCCATTCCATAGAGGAAGGACTGTGCACGGACAACTCTCCATGTCCCGGCGCAAACATGATTGCCTGCTACCTGGAGAAAACTGCCACATCAGCGGAGCGAAAGCGCCTTGAATCGCATTTTGCGTCGTGCAGGGCATGCCGTGAAGACCTTCTTGAGCTGCGCAAGATCCTGAAGGCAGCGGAAGTGAAGACACCTTTCGAGGTCATCGAAGCGGCACTGGCCCTCTCCGAGCTCTCCGATGGGCACGAAGCGGGACTGGGCGTGGAACTGGGCGCAGGGAACGGAACAGATCAGGGCTTGGAGGACGGCAATGACCACTATCTCATCCTTGGCTAGCGCCACCAGTTCCTCGTCAACCACCAGCAGCAGCGGGACCACGCTGGATTCCGACGCCTTTCTGCAACTGCTCATCGCGGAACTGCAGAATCAGGATCCCACCAACCCCGCCGACAACACCGAGATGATCAACCAGATCGCCTCGTTCTCCACGGTGGAGCAGTTGTCGGCCCTCAACGACACGGCCACGTCCATCTACGACTCGCTGACGGCCATGAGCCTGAATTCCGCCGTGAGCTTCATCGGGCAGTCCGTGCTGGCCGAAGGCGACGACATCTCCAAGACCGACGATGCCACCACCGTGGTCTCCTTCACCCTGGAATCGGACGCGGAAACCCTTACCGCGCACGTCTACGACTCCGACGGCACCATCATCAATTCCGTCTCCCTCGGCGCCACGGACAGCGGCACCTACACCTTCAGCTGGGACGGCACCAACTACACCGGCACCGAAGTGTCCAACGGCACCTACAGCGTGGTGTTCGAAGCCTACGACGAAGACGGCGACAGCCTGGAAGTCTCCACCATGGTGGCGGGTACGGTTTCCGGCGTCTCGGTGGAGGACGGCACCACGGTGCTCACCCTGTCCGATGGCCGCACGGTGAACCTCGAGGACGTCTACAGCGTCGTCTCCTCCGACGCATAACAACCCACACGCGCACTGTCGCAGGAGCACGCCATGGGCCTTTCCTCCTCCATGTATTCCAGCGTCTCGGGGCTGCTGAGCACCGCAGAGTCCATCAGCGTCATCGGCAACAACCTCGCCAACTCCAGCACCACGGGCTACAAGTCCATGTCCATGCTGTTCGAGGACGTGTTCTATTCCTCCATCACCACGTCCGGCGGCATCGACCAGATCGGCAACGGGTCCGCCATCTCCGCCATTTCCACAGACTTTTCGCAGGGTTCGTACCAGGACACCTCCGAGGCCATGAACATGGCCATCGCGGGCGAAGGGTACTTCATCGTCGAAGACCCCCAGAACGACGGCCAGATCTTCTACACCCGGGCGGGCGACTTCACCTTCGACGACGAAGGTTACCTGACGAACTCCTCAGGCTACCAGGTGCAGGGCTGGGCGGTTGACCCGGACACCGCCACCACCAGCGACCCGCAGACCACCGGCGCCCTGGGCGACATCCAACTGGAAAGCCGCACCTCGCCCGCCTCCGCCACCACCAACGTCTCGCTGGTGGTGAACCTGGACTCGGACGGCGAGGACAACTCCACCTCCACCACCGACCCGTACTTCTCGCTGCTGACCGAATGGGACGGCAGCGCCGACGACCCGCTGGGCACCACCAAGTACGAGTACCAGACCACCATCACCGTGTACGACGAGGCCGGGTCCGCCCACGAACTGACCGTGTACTTCGACCAGGTGGAAGACGGAACCTCCGGTTCCACCACCTGGGAATACATCGTCACCATGGACCCCAGCGAGGACGTGCGGACCATCAACGGCCAGAGCGTGTCGGGCACATCCGCCGCCGGGCTGCTGATGGCGGGCACGCTGACCTTCGATTCCACCGGCGCGCTGGTCTCGCAAACGGCCTTCACGCTCGATTCCACGGCCACCGGCGACCTGACCGACCTTTCCAACTGGACCCTGGCGGAACTTTCCACCGACGGCCTGCCGGTGTTCGCCTGCAACTTTTCCGGTTCCGCCAACGCCAGCACCACGGACGAGGCGGACGCCATCCAGATAGAGCTGGACTTCGGCCTGTCGGCAAAATCCATCACCGACAGCTGGGACACCACCGTCACCAGCGCGGCGGACATCGGCACGGACAGCACGCTGTTGTTCGGGTTCACCTCCACGGCCTACGACACCGACCGCACCTCCAGCAACGATTCGGCCAACAGCACCGACAACTCCAGCCAGAACGGCTACGCCACCGGCTACCTGACCAGCTACTACGTGGACGAGGGCGGGGTGATCTACGGCACCTACTCCAACGGTCAGACCCAGGCGCTGTTCATCGTGGCCCTGGCCAGCTTCGACAACGACCAGGGACTGCAACTGGAAGGCGGCAACCTGTACTCGGCCACCAGCGAATCGGGCACGGCCAACATCGGCCGGGCAGGGCAGGGCATCTATGGCAGCATCTACGGGGAAAAGCTGGAGGAATCCAACGTGGACGTCTCTACGGAGATGGTCGACCTCATCGTGATGCAGCGCGCCTACCAGGCCAACAGCAAGGTCATCACCACCGTTGACGAAATGCTCCAGACTGCCCTTGGCCTGAAGCGCTAGCGCCTTGCGCAGTGCGCGCGGGGTTCGTCGACTCCGCGCGCTTCGCGACGTGCCCCCCGGCACCGCCCGTCTCCGTCCGGAGGGGCCGGGGGGCCCCCACCCGCAACGCACGGGCCTGCCCGCCAACCCGCCAACCCGCCAATCCGTAAGGACGCGCCATGTCCTCGCTCAGTTCCATCTTCAACATCGGCTCCAGCGCGCTTTCCAACGCCCAGATCGGCATTTCCGTCACCAGCAACAACATCTCCAATGCCGACGTGACGGGCTATTCGCGCCAGACGGTGCAGTACACCACGGGTCCCACCACCAGCAGTGGGGGCATCACCTACGGTTCCGGGGCGGAAGTTTCCGAGATCACCCGGCACTTCAGCTACACCGTGGAATCGCAGTACCTGTCGTACAGCTCCGATTCTTCCATGTGGGAGACCATCACCTCCGCGCTCTCGTCCATCGAGTCGCTGTTCGACGACAGCGACGACGAAGGCTACGACCTGTCCACCGCGCTGGACGCCTTCTGGACCAGCCTCGATGCCCTGGCCGCCGACCCGGAAAGCGAAGCCGCGCGCACCGAACTGACCGGCTACGCCGAAACGCTGACCACGCTCATCAATTCCACCAGCGAAAGCCTGGAGGCCGTGCAGGACGACCTGAACGACCAGATCGAAAACCAGGTGGACGACATCAACGACCTGCTGGACACCCTGGCCGGGCTCAACTCGCAGTTGGCCAGCGATCCGGAAAACGCCACCCTGCTGGACAGCCAGGCCACCACCCTGCGCGAACTTTCCACCTATCTCGATCTTTCGGTGGTCTACGCCGACGACGGACAGGCCACCGTGTACACTACATCGGGGCAGACGCTGGTGCAGAACGACGTGACCTACACGCTGGCCTACGAGGGGCCGCAGGCCACGGCGTCGCTGACATCCGCCTCCACCTTTGACGGACAGATATATTTCGAGGGCGAGAGCAGCAACGAAATCGCCATTGAATTCGTCACCTCCGGCTCGGCGGACGGTTCCGCCAGCGCCGCCACCTACAAGGTATCTCTGGACGGCGGGGAAACCTGGCTCACCGACGACGACGGCAACACCCTGCTGTTCACGGCATCGGGTGCGGACGACAAGGTGACCGTGGACGGGGTGTCCATCTGGTTCGGTTCGGCAACGGATTCCGCTGCGACGGCAGGCGGCACGCTGGCCGTGGGCGACGACTTCACGGTCATGGCGAAATCGGGGGTGTACTGGTACGAGACCACCTCCAGCAAGGTGAACATCACCCCCATCGACGTCACCGCATCGGACAGCAACAACCGTCTCACGGGCGGGAGCCTGGCCGGCCTGCTGGCCACGCGCGACCAGTACGTGGGCGAGTATCTGGACGAACTGGACGCCCTGTCCGAGGAACTGGCCTGGCAGGTCAACTACGTGCACAGCCAGGGCGCGGGGCTGACCAACTTCTCGTCCGCCACCGCGGAGAATTCCGTGGACGACACCACGGAAGCACTCGGCGACAGCAGCCTTGCCTACGCCGACCGGCTGACCTCGGGCACCCTGTCCATCTCGGTGTACGACGACGACACCGGCGAGGTGGAAACCCTCTCCTCCATCGCCATCGATCCCGCGTCCGACAGCCTGGAAGACGTGGCCGACGCCATCAACACCACCTTTTCCGGCCAGCTCAAGGCCAGCATCAGCAACGGGCAGCTCAGCATCGCGGCGGCGGACGGCATGTCGTTCCAGTTCGCGGGCGACACCTCGGGCCTGCTTGCCGCACTGGGCATCAACACCTTCTTCTCGGGCGACGACGCGGGAAACATCGCCGTGTCCGACACGGTGCTGAACGACCCCAATCGCGTCAATGCCGCCGTGGTGGACGCCTCGGGCGAGGTGCTTTCCGGCGATTCCACCTGCGCCAACAATCTTGCCGCGCTGGCCGATACCGACGTCACCCTGAACACGTACGGCTCATCCACCTCGCAGACCCTCAGCGAGCACCTGGCCGCGCTGGTGGGCGACGTGGGTACCGACGTGGACACCTCTGCCCGCAAGTACACCTACTACAGCGCGTTGGCCGAAAACGCCGACACCCTGCAACAGTCCCTTTCCGGCGTGAACACCGACGAGGAACTGATCAACCTCACCAAGTACCAGCAGGCCTACAGCGTGGCCGCACAGCTCATCCAGGTGGCCAACGAGATGTTCGACACAATCCTTTCGCTGCGGGATTAGCCGGGCACGCTCCGCCATCCCCTTCAGGAGTTCACCATGCGCATTTCAACAAGCATGACGTACGACAATTCCCTGAAATACATGACCAGGCTGCAATCGGAGATCAACCGCACGACCATCCAGATGGCCACGCAGCAGCGTATCAACTGCCCCTCGGACGACCCGTACGGAAGCGAGGTGGCCCTGACCAATTCCACGCTGATCAGCCAGCTTACCCAGTACCAAAGCAACGTGGACACGGCCAAGGGCTGGCTTTCGCTGGCGGACGACACCCTGGGCGATGCCAGCACGGCGCTCACCAGCCTCATCGAACTTGCCGAACAGGCCGCCACCGGCACCCTGACCGACGCCAACCGCGAGGCCATCGCCGAAGAGGCGCGGGGGCTGTACGAGCAGCTCATCACGTATGCCAACACCCAGTACAACGGACAGTCCATCTTCGCCGGGCGCGATTCCGGGGGCACGGCCTACACCCTGGGCCTGGGGGCCACGGTAACCGGCGCCACCCCGGCCTCGGGCGCGGGCAGCGCGGTACTGTCGGTGGACGGCGAGGCGGACCGGAGCGTCAGCGTCGAATTCACCAGCGACGGCACCGTGGGGACGGACGCCATCACCTACCGCTACTCCACGGACGGCGGCGACACCTGGACAGACGCCACCCTGGCCGCAGGCGAAACCACCCTGTCCTGCGACGGGGTTACGGTGAACATGCAGGACGGCACCGGCGTCACCGCCGTTTCGGATGACGACACCAGCGCGGGAACGCGCATCACCGTGCGCCCGGCCGCCATCTACACCGGCGATGCCGACGACGGCGCGCAGGTGACCGCCCAGAGCAACACCGATGTCACCGCCACGCCCACCGGCACCTTCGACAGCTCGGTGGTGGTGCGCATAGAGGGCGACACCACGGTGGCCGGTCCCGTTTCGTACAGCTATTCGACCGACGGGGGGCTCAACTGGTCGGACGTGCAGAGTTCGGACACCGGCACCCTGACCGTGCCCGGCGGCACCCTGGAACTTTCCGCGGGCGGCGGCAACGCCCTTGCGGCGGGCGACACCTTCACCATCACGTCCGACGCAACAGATCTCAACGTGCGGGTGTCCACCTCCACCAGCATCGCCATCAACAGCTGCGGGCTGGACGTCTTCGGCGGGCTCTACAGCGCGGATGGCGAAAGTTACACCGGCACCGGCGACGACGACCTGTTCGAGGCCATCGGCGACTTCATCGGCTATCTGGAGACCAACAACGAGGAAGGCATCGCCGAAAGCCTGGAGGCCATCACCGCGGGCCAGGCCAAGATGCTTTCCGCCGCCAGCGACATCGGGGCGCGCGAAATACGCCTGGAACACATCGAAACGGCCAACACCCTGCTCACCTCCACGGCCAAGAATGCCGTGAGCAACGTGGTGGACGCCGACACCACCGAGCTGGCCACCGAGCTTTCCAAACTGACCACCGTCTACGAGGCGGTGCTGAGCACCCAGTCCGCCGTCATGAAGCTGAGCCTGCTGGATTATCTCTAATCCCGTTCCGGCCCGCACCGCATTGCCCCCCCGGCAGCCACGGAGGCCCTCATGTCCGATTACTGGTCCGGCTCCATCACCTTCACCGGCCTGAACACCGGCACCGACTGGGACGAGATCATCGAGGCCCAGATGGCGGTGGAGGAATACCGCTACAACAGCATGACCGAGAAGGAGACCGCGTACGAGGAGAAGCTGGCCGCGGTGCAGGATCTGGAAACCCAGATGACCACGCTGTACCAGACCCTGCAAGAGTACGACTCCGCCTCCGACTTCCTCACCAAGTCCGGCACTTCGTCCGACGAATCCAGCCTGACCGTCTCGGCGGACAACGACGCCGAGGCGGGGTCGCACAACGTGATCATCAACCAGCTGGCCCAGAACGACATCTGGAGCAGCGACGACGGATACGCATCCACCGACACCTCCATCACCGACACCGACCAGACCTTCTCGTTCACCTACAACGACGAGACGTACACCATCGACGTACCGGCCGGCACCACCCTTTCGGAATTCGTCAATCTCATCAACAACGCCAGCGGCAACAACAACGACGTGCGTGCCAGCGTCATCAACGAGGGCAGCGCCTACCACCTGCAAATCCGCGGCATGGACCTTGGCGCGGACAACACCGTGACCATCGAGGACACCGGCTTCGACGCCATGGGTCCGGACGCCTTCACCAATACCCAGCAGGCCCAGAACGCCCAGATCAAGGTGGACGGCTTTCCCGCCGCCGACGACGAATGGATAGAGCGCAGCACCAACACCATCGACGACGTCATCGACGGGGTGACCCTGCAACTCAAGTCCACCACCGACGACAGCGGCGCCACGGTGACCGTGGAACTGGACACCGACGCCATGGTCGAGGCCATAGAGACCGTGGTCAGCAGCATCAACACCATCCTGCAACTGCTCATGGACCTGCAGGACCAGGGAACCGTGTCCGACACGACCTCCACGGCTACGGCATCGGATTCCGACGACGACGATGATGATGACGAGGACAGCGAGGCGTCTGTACTGGCCAGCAACTCCAGCCTCGACCTCATCCAGAGCAACCTGAAGAACATCCTGGCCACCAAGGGGGTGGGCTTTTCCTACTACGACTCCACTGCCGAGACGGGAGACCTGTTCACCAGCCTGTCCACCATCGGCATCTCCACCGACGCCGACGAGGATTCGGAAACCTTCGGCCTGCTGGTCATCGACTACGACGACCTGGAAGCGGCCATCGAAGAAGACCCGGAGGCCGTGGCCGATCTGCTGTCCGCCGACGCGACGGGCACCACCGATTCCGAAGACTTTTCCTTCGACAGCGCCATTTCGGGCACCACCAGGGCCGGGGACTACGACGTCTCGTACCGCATCGAAAACGGCGAAATCGTGGAGGCGTACATCAACGGCAACGCCGCCTCCATCTCCGGCTGGACCCTTACCGGGGCATCGGGAGAGGACGAATCGGGCCTGGCCATCACCGTGGACAACACGGCGGACGGCACATACTCCGGCACCGTGTCCCTGAAGCAGGGAAAGATAGGGCAGCTCGTCGACTCGCTGGAGGACATGACCAGCACCGAAGGCACCCTCCAGATCATGGAGGACAGCTACCAGAACGTGCTGGACCAACTGGCCGAATCCATCTCCAAGGAAGAGGACCGGCTGGACCTGGTGGAAAGCCGCCTGCGCACCCGCTATTCCAACCTGGAAACCCTGCTCACCAGTTACGACAACCTGTCGTCCACCATCGATTCGCTGCTTTCCTCGCTGACCAGCGACTAGGGCAGGTCGAACAGAGAGGGCAGGCGCGCCTGCCTCGCACCGGCGCACGCAAGGGGAACCGACCCACGAGGGCGGTTCCCCTTGCGTGTTGTTCCGTGGCTTCACCTACTTGCCCTATCCGCCTCCCCGTAACGTTGCACGCTGTTCCGGAATGCACTCCCCGCGCACGCAAAAGGGGCCGGGCATATTGCCCGGCCCCTTGCCGTTGGTGTGTCCGTCCGTTGCTCCGCAGCCGGGCAGCAACCCGCTCCGGCTCGCTCCCCGAAAGGCCGGGCTAGCCGCCGATCAGCGAAAGCGCCATCTGCGGCAGGGAGTTGGCCTGCGACAGCATGGCCACGGCGGTCTGCGCCAGCACCTGCTGCTTGGTGTACTCGGTCATTTCCATGGAGACGTCCACGTCCGAGATGCGCGATTCGGCGGCGGACAGGTTCTCGGACTGGGTCTCGAGGTTGGTGATGGTGGCTTCCAGCCGGTTCTGCATGGCGCCCAGCGAGGCGCGGATCTGGTCCTTGGAAATGATGGCGTTGTCGATGGCCTCCAGCGCGTCCTGGGCGGCCTGCTGGGTGGAAATGCTGGACCCGTTGCCGCTGGCGGTGTTGCCGAGCCCCAGCGACTTGGCCGACACGGAGCCGATGCGGATTTCGTAGTAGTCCTGCGCGCTGTCGTTGCCCGAGCCGAAGTGGATGTGCAACTGGCCCGTGGAGGTCAGCCCCGACCCGTCGTAGGTCGAGTTGGACAGGTTGCCGTTCAGCAGCGCGATGCCATTGAAGTCGGTGGCGTTGGCGATTCGGGTGATTTCCGAGGCCATGGCCTGGTATTCCGAATCGATGATCAGGCGCTGGTCCGAGTTGTAGGTACCGGTGGCGGCCTGTTCCGCCAGTTCCTTCATGCGGATGAGCTTTTCGTCGATGGTTTCCATGGCGCCGTCCGCCGTCTGGATCAGCGAGATGGCGTCGTTGGCGTTGCGCACGCCCTGGTTCAGCGCCGTGATGTCGGAACGCATCAATTCACGAATGGCAAGACCGGCTGCATCATCTGCTGCCGAATTTATGCGCAGGCCGGATGACAGTCGCTGGGTGGACTTTTCAAGCTTTCCGTAGGTTGCGTTCAGCGTATTGGCCGTGGTGAGCGCCGTAAAGTTGTTGTTGACGACGAGAGACATAAATTTTCCTCCATGAAAAATGCACTATCCTTGTGTGCCTCTGCCATGCATGCAGCGCATGCTTGTTGACCTTATCGACGCCGCTGTACCGCACTCTTAATTTTCAAATTTTCATAAGCACTCGCAAATCTACACAATTAATATTCATAACAGTAACTTTGCATTACTTTGCATTGCCTGCTGCGTCTGGCTTTGGCACAAAGAAAAGGCCCGGAATGTTCCGGGCCTTTGCGTTGCGCGGCGTGCATCACAGGCAGAAGTGATGGCGCAACCGCGCAAGGGCGTTCTGCTTCAGGCTGCGCACGGTCTTGGGATGGATGTCCAGTGTGCGCGCCACTTCATCGGTATCGAGGTCATCCTGGAACAACAGCCGCAGCACCGTGCCCTGCCGTCTGCTCAGCAGCCCGGGGGGCAGGTCCAGCATGCCCCGGTCGTCCGCAATCGAAGCCGGGACCGAAGCCGGAGCCTCGGCCCACAACCGCTCGGCCAGTTCCTCTTCCAGTTCCGGGGTATAGGGAACCTGCCGCCCCATCCGTTCGGTACGCCGCGCACGCAGACAATCAAGCGCGGTGGACCTGGCCACCACGCTCAGCCAGGTGGACAGGCCCGCCCGGGCGGGGTCGTAGGTGGACAGCAGGTGAAAACCGTTGTCCACCAGACGGCAGAACACCTCCTGCGTCACGTCCTGCGCGTCCAGCCCTGCGGCATCCCCGCCATTCCACTGAAGGGTGTAGTGCACGGCCTTGTGGATCACGGGGGCGTAGACAGACACGAAACGGCGCCATGCCTTTCCGTCGCCGGTCATGCATGCCGCCATATCCGTAGTGGTTCCTGTATTGGCTTCCATCTTCATCTCCAGTCGTGCGTTCTGTGGAGCCGGAATTGCGGCAACCGGGTCCATGCACCACGCCGGAAATTGTGGAAAAGCCAAGTCCCGCACATCGCGGACTGCCACCATACTTACGCCAGGCCACCCACATTGTCCGTTCAGAACGGGTAGTGTTTTGAAAGTAACGGACACATTGATTTACATTGTTTTACATTCACGGAAATCATTCGGGCGCAATTCTTGCATTATACCCGGTCACAAGCGGCAACCGGGAAATATGTGCCACCGCCCAGAGGGTGACATCATGGATCGAGTCTTGTTGATCGACGACGACAAGGAACTCTGCGCATTACTGACCGAATATCTCGCCCCCGAAGGGCTTGCCGTTGAACCCTGCCACACGGGTGGCCAGGGATTGGCGCGCGCTCTTTCGGGCGACTACGACGCGGCCCTGCTGGACGTGGCCCTGCCCGATGCCAGCGGCTTCGACGTGCTCGGCACCATCCGCTCCCGTTCGGCCCTGCCCGTGCTCATGCTGACCGGGCGCGGCGACGACGTGGACCGCATCGTGGGGCTGGAGATGGGCGCGGACGACTACGTCCCCAAACCTTTCGTGCCACGCGAACTGCTGGCGCGCCTGCGCGCCGTGCTGCGCCGTACCCGCGTTCAGGGAATGGGGGGAATGGTGGGCGCAGGGCCCAGCGCGGCCACGGGCGGCGTGGGCTGCATCGGCGGCGTGGGGCCATACCGCAAGCGCAACCTGTCCTTCGGGGGCATTACCGTGGACCGTTCGGCCCGCACGGCCCTGCGCAACGGCGCCCCCCTGCCCCTGACCCCCGTGGAATACGCCATCCTGGTGCTGTTGCTGGAAGCCGAAGGTGCCACCGTCGCGCGCGAGGACATTTCGCGCGGGGTGCTGGGCCGCGAAATCCTGCCCTTCGACCGTTCCATCGACGTGCACGTCAGCAATCTGCGCAAAAAGCTGGGCCCCTGCGACGACGGCCAGCCCCGCGTGGGCACGGTGCGCGGGTCGGGGTACTACTTCCGCGTTTCTCCCACGGAATCCACCTTCGGCGGGCAGGACGCGACGGAACCGCGCCTCGGGACGGGGCATGAGAACGTGGCCGGTTAGGCTGCTGGTGCTGCTGCTGGTCGGCTGCGGCATCTTCACCCTGGGCACCTTCGTCCGTTTCCGGCTGGAAGATCGCCCCAAGCGCGGCCCCTTCGAGATGAACGCCGTGCTGCTGGACCTGCTGGGCGACCGCGTTGCCGAGTACCTGGCCGAAGGCCGCACGGACAAGCTGGACGCCCTGCTGAACACGCTGCGCAAGCGCGGCGTGCGCATGGTGGTGCTTGGCGACGGGTTGCAGCCGCTGGCCGACAACGGCCCGGTGGTGCCGGTGCCCTTTGGCCCGCCATTTCGCGCCGATGCAGGGGATGGCAAGTACGAAGGGGGTAGTCAGGACGAAGGGGGCGCCCAGAAAGGCCAGTCCCTGCATGTGGAAGACGGCCCCGCCCCCATTGGCGGCCCCGTCGGCTTTCCACCGGGACCGCCGTTCCAACCGTCCTGGCAGCAGCGCATTCTGGGGGCCCTGCGGGGTACCCTGGACGGGCGCATGCCGCCCCCCCCATCACTCGAAAAGCGCCCCCCAGCGCCCGCCCCGCTATCGCCGGAAACGGAAGCCGCCATTCAGGTAGAAGCACGCGAACTGACCAGGGACGCGCGCGACACCGGCACCACCCAACTCGACTTTCCACCGCCGTTCACCTTCCGGCCCGTGGTCCTGATGGCCGACCCCATCGACCTGCCCGACGGCGGGCACGGGGTGCTCACCCTGCGCAAGGACATGCCCACCCCGCCAGACATGCCCCTGCCACCCTTCGTGCTGCCCCTGGCTCTGGCCATGGTGCTTGCGGGCGGTGTGCTGCACCTGCTGCTGCGCCAGACCAGCAGGCCCATCGGCGAGGTGGGCAGCGCGCTGCAACGCTTTGCCCGGGGCGACCTGCAAGCCCGCGTCAACGGTGATATGGCCACGCACGGCACCGAACTGGCCCGCCTTGCCCGCGACTTCAACACCATGGCCGAACGGACCGAAGAACTGCTGCAAACCCAGCGTCGCCTGCTGCACGACGTGTCGCACGAGATGCGCTCGCCCCTGTCGCGCGTGGCCCTGGCGCTGGAAATGGCCTCGCGCACCGTCTCGCCAGAATCGCAGCGCTTCCTGGAGCGCATCCGCCGTGACGCGGAGCGCCTTTCGACCCTCAGCGCACATCTGCTGGCAACCGGGCACCTGGACCGCCAGAAGGAGGACGAACCGCCCGCCTGGTTCGACCTGCAAGCCATGCTGACACAGCTGACGGATGAAACCGACTTTCAGGCCCGCGCGGACGGCAAACGGGTGGAACTGCGCGTGGACGTCACGTGCGCGTCCTTTCACGGCATACGCGAAATGCTGTACGGCGCGGTGGACAACGTGGTGCAGAACGCCCTGAAGTTCTCGCCGCCAGACACGCAGGTGACCGTGGCCCTGTCCTGCGAAACGGACCGTGCAGCGACGCCCGATGATGACCGTGGCGCCGACGGCGGTTGCCGGAGAACCTGCGGCGCCTGCGGAAATGCCGGGGCCGACAACGGTTCCGAGCCGGAGCGCCGGGTGGTCATTTCCATCCGGGACCAGGGGCCGGGCGTGCCCGAGGCCGACCTGCCCATGCTCTTCGTGCCGTTCTTCCGGGCGGGCAACGCCCCGCGCGGTACGGGCACCGGACTTGGCCTGGCCATCGCCCAGCGCGCCGTGGAATTGCATGGCGGCACCATCGCCGCCGAAAACCTGCCCAAGAGCGGGTTGCTGGTCACCATCCGCCTGCCCGCGTAGGAGATTTTTCCCCCTTCTCCTTCGGTCCGGCGGCTTCGCGGGCCCACTGCCCATCCCCGGCCGGTTTCTTTCCCCCGCACGCGGACGGCGATGCCCAGGCCGGGCGCACGGACTTTCCAGCACGCCCCGTCCTGCCACTCCCGCCAGTCCCGCCAGTCCCGCCCAACGCACACGGGCTCCCGGGGCACCCGCCGCCAGCCTCCTTGCCGCCAAAAAGCAGAACCGCCCCGCACGGCAAGGTGCGGGGCGGACAAAGCCAGGAAAATTTTGCCGGGTGACGCCTTTACATTTCTTTACTGGGTCGAAACTGCCCGGCCATTTCCTTAACCGGGTCTGCCGGGCGCACCCGTATCACGACGGCTGGCCGGTCCGCCTGTCCTGATTGGCCTGACGCCGTTCGCGGGCAAAGCGCAGCAGTTCGGCCTTGCTCAGCTTGCCGTCGCCGTTGGCGTCGATGGCGGTGAACTCGCGGGACACCACGGGCAGGCCGGTTTCGGGATGCGCGGCCTCCTCGCGGGTCAGGCTGCCATCATGGTCGCGGTCGGCCAGTTCGAAACGGCGGGCATGCTCCTTTCGTGTGGTTGCGGCACCCGGCGTGGCCGAAGGCGGTCTATCAACCACCGGGGGCCGCGTCGTCAGAGGCGGCGGCTTCATACGCCGCCATGGCCGTGAATTCCGTATGCAGCAGCAGGCCGCAGAACAGGGCGGCGATCAGGGGAATGCGGGACTCTTTCATTGCAGGTACTCCTGGAGGCGCCACCGCGAAGGATTCCGCACGGGCGCCATGGATCGTCTTGGTTATGATGCGGTGCCCCCAGACGTTGCCGGAGACGTTGCCCGGGACATGTTCGGAGATGTTTGCGGGTACGTGTCCGGACCGGCGGACGACGATGCGGACCGGGGCGCAGGCCCCGGGGCGGAAACGGCGGCCTGCCCCTCGCCCATCGGCACGGCCCAGCCGCCGCCCAGCGCCCGG
>NZ_VSMK01000550.1 GCF_011682075.1 Nitratidesulfovibrio liaohensis | reverse complement strand
AAGAATAAAATTACAGATTACGCTATGACTCATAATTTGCCAATGCCTCCTACGAATGTGAAGAATTTACAAGGTCAGAAGTCAAAAAGCAGTGATGCGTAGCTGTGTGAACAAGAAGTGTACAGAGTGTACAGAGATAGTATTTACCTGACACTGCCGTGCCTAGCGGGGTGCTGATCGGGCTGCCTGCTGCCCTTCGTTGTCCTTTTCCGGCTGGCCCTTGGGAAGACCATCAAGGAAGGCTTTGTAGGGTGTCCGACCGTTCATATTCCTGCCTTGGTGCGCCTGCTCGTGATTGTAGTGGTGCAGGTAGGCGTCGAGGTCCTTCTGCATTTCATCCAGGGACTCGTGCCAGTTCCTGCGCCCCTGAATTCTGAATGCTCGTCGAACAATGTCCTGTGCAGCCGCTCCGCGAAGTAGTTCCTTCGCTGGCGTCTGATGCGGGTTGCCGGTGTTCGATGTCTTTCAGTTGCAAGAAAAATTCGTAGGGATGCCTGTCGGGGCGTCCGCAGAATTCCCGGCCATTATCCGAAAGCACCGTGACGACCGGCGTGTCGTGCTCCTCGAATAAGGGCAGCACGGACTCGTTGAGCGTGTGTACCGCCGTAACCGGCAGCTTGCTGGTGTACAGCCTGCCGAAGGCGTAGCGGCTGTGGCAGTCGATGGCCGATTGCAGATAGATTTTCCCCACGCCCTTCCGTGACCTTCTTCCAGTGGTCATGTCGGCCTCCTTGCTAGTGGTTGATGAAGCTTTATGGCCTCATCGCTGCTCTAGGTGGCGCGGCATGACCTCTTTTTTGGGATTGTGCACTGTTTGTTTGTGTAGCTTGTGCTGGCAGATAATTAACGTCTCGAGTTGTTAAAGAATAAATTTTAACTATTATTGCTATGTATTCCACTTATGTGGTGAATAAATTACTTAGATTAAAATTAGTACTTTAATTTTTTAATAAATTATAATTCACTTGCTTTCATTTTTACAGGAGGAGAGCAGGATGAGTGAGATTCTTAACTCTGTGCAGATGGGCTTGCCGTCAATTTTCCCGCGATCAAGCATTGGTGAACTTACGGAGGGCATTATCCATCCCAAAACCTTGGCCAACCTAGACAGTCTTGGCTTAGGCCCCAGCAAGCGTTGGCGCGTGGGACGAAGAGTCTTCTACGAGCGGGATTCGTTCATGGAATGGTTCGCTAGTCGGGTGAAGGTGCCTGAACCCAAAACCATCCGGGGCGGCGAATCTGCCTCCCAAAGCCGGAGCGCTGAGGTGCTTGGCTATCTTACTGATGGTTTTGGAGTAGGCTAAGCGTGCCCTGTGATTGGCCGCGTTGTTCCTAGTAATGCTTTGTGTAGCGCGGCCAATAGACATATCCCAATTCATTCAGGCGAACAGAGTCGATTTTTCGTAGGCCGGTTGACTGCGTTGTCCACCAATGCGGCAGACTTCTGGCTGCAAACAGTCAACTCATGAGAGGTACATATGCATACTACAGAAGATCCTTGCGTTCCCATGGTGTCGCAGGCCGATGTCAGTGCTCTTGCCGAGCGAATCAGGGAAGCTCTCCAAACCTCGCCAGAGGATCTTGCGCAGGTCGAAGCTATCCAGATATCGCTCGTTCCTGTCATCGCAACTCGCATGGATATCACGATTATCCCGAAGCGGTAATTAGCATGGGCTGGGGGGGATACCTCCCAGCCCATGCAAAGGAGTTTGTATGAAAGATTTGAGCATGAAAGATTCGAGCATTGAAAAAATGATCGAGACAGCGTGCAAAACGAGGCAACCGGTAACCAGTTCCTGCATGCTTGGGGAGCCAGCTTTACATGGTGAGTCTCCTGTCATTGACGTTACTCCCCCACAGGCCCCTTCGTTACCGCAGCCCAGTTCGCCCCATCGATGGCAACGGGAGGCCCCATGGGCGCGGTCCCGAACATCACCGGTCCCGCATCTGTCGTATAACAAGCCGAGTTATAAAACAAATACGGATCATGACTTTCCTGTAATATCACCCAAGGTTAAGCGGATGCTGGCCGGGATTGACGGCTCGAATCTGCCGTCTGTCCTCACGGCGGATTCAAATGCGGAAGTATTCAGCTCGCTGGTCGAGTGGGAATTTGCAAAGCTCGCCGCTGACCGTCGCGAGCGCCTGCTTACGGCGCTTGGCATTGACGTTGACAGGCATTTGTTGCTTCGCCGAGGCGGGAATCCCAAGAGTAACAAGGGGGATGAGAGCATCATTTCCCTGGCGTCTTCAAGCCTGAATAGAGGCCCACTCGAAGCGGCTCAGGTCGTGGGAGGGCTGCTCGGCTTGAAGCCGGAATACTGCTTCCGTACGTTTCCGGCTGGGAGCAATACCCCTCCCCCCCTGCCAACGCGCACCAGCATCATTGAGGAGTATATCCCGAAGCAACTCAACGTTCGAGGGCGCTCCTACCAACTCGAAGATGTGGACTATCTGCATGACTTCCGCGGGTTCAAAGAGCAGGCTGTTTGCCGCTATACCAACGGCAATGATGATTTTTTTGTGCTCGCGAGCCGAGTCGAGAGAGACGGCGAACCTGCACTGCGTATCGGCGCGGCTCCGGCCTCTGCCTGGCTGTATTCACGCACGAAGATGGCGAGATATCGGAAGGCTCCCGTGCTGCTCTGCCTTGATATGCGGGTGGCCATGCACTTCCGGGAGAAGGCACGGGAGGGTAGGCTGCTTGAGCGGGCAGGCATCATTGCCTCTGGATGCTTTGGGGGGGCAACCGCATTTGACGCCCTGCACTACAAAGACCTGGCCGGGCATCCTGTCGTGATTATCCCCGACTCCACTCGCGAGGGGGTGAAGGGGGCTGAAGATTGGGCGAAACGTTGCGTAAGGGAAGGCGCCGCGAACGTGAGAGTCTACCCGTGGCCCATCATTGCCCCCGGTGTACCGGCCATTGATGAATCTTGTCCCCCTGAATCGTGGGAAAAGGAGCTGTGGGGGAGGGCGGTGTACCTTGACCGCATTGAATTGCCCTCAAAGTTTGCTCGGGACGTGTGCCATGAGGCTATCCCGCTTGCGGACTATAGGTGCAGGATGAAGTCCATGGGCCTCGTCTCCGTGCCTGCGGAGGAGAGCAATGCTCGCGACTTCTCCATGGAGTTCACCAGATTTGACAACATTGTCGATGAAGGGCGCGGCGATGTACGCGCCTTGACCCTGGGTGTCCTGATCACGCATCGGTACACAACGCTGATTTGGGCACCCACTAATGTGGGCAAGAGTTTTGTCGCTATTCAGTTGTCACTTGCCTTGGCAACTGGGGGCACAGCTTTCGGGCTCCCCGCGATGTCTCCCCGCCGAGTTTGCTACCTGGATGGCGAGGCCGGAGAAGGAGACTTCAAGGCCCGTTGCGAGCAACTCCTTCAAGAGAATTCGGATGACCGAGAGAATGTGGGGCAGAATTTGCGCGTGTTGTCCCTGCCAGGCTCGAACATACTGGAAGAGGCAACAGGGCAGACAATAATCGAACAACTCCGTAACGTGAAGGCTGATGTGCTTGTCATCGACAACCTGCTGGCGTTGGCTCCGAGCGCGGCAAAGAGCAATGCCGATGGACTGTTCAAGTTCGTCCGTGAAGTGCAGCGAGCAGGTGTTGCTGTCGTCATTGTTCATCACTCCGGCAAGGATGGAACAAACTTCAAAGGCCCATCCGATCTCGCCAGTTTGTCCCAGAACGTCATTAGACTGGAGGGGCGCGACCAGTTGGCAAGCCAGGAAGGTCGAAGTGCTGAGGTGGACGAGGCTTGCCGAGCCAGTGGCCTTGTTGTCCGACTGTTCGTCGAGAAATGCAAAGCTTTGCCTCAGCTTGAACAGACAGCCTGCACCTACCACCTTCCGGTAGGTGGTGGGTGGCGTCATATCGAGGGCTTCCTCGCAGACGTCGGGCAATCGCCTATGTCTGAAGGGTTGAGCAGCGAGCCGATGGCAATGGAGTCTCCCGTTGTTCCCACCCGGGATGTTGACATGAGTTCCCTGTCGCCAGACGAGGAAAAGGTGTTCAATGAGTTGAAAAAGCAGAAGAGCCGTAGGTCTGAACTGGAAAAACGGACCAGCCTCAAAGCGGACAAGCTTGGGGGTATACTCCGAAAGCTCAAGAACCGAGGGCTTATCGTAAAGGAAGGCAACGGCAAGGCCACCTACTACCGTTGTGTGTAGTGCTGCTTGCAAGCGATTCCGTCTTGAACGGGTGCCTCAGCATACGGGGCACCCTTCCTTTTTCTGAAATGCCCGGCCATGCGCGGTGCTTTTACCGCGATGCGCCGGGGTTGTGCCGCGAAATGCACCGGTGATTCGGTGGTTATACACCGCAAATCGGTGAAAAATTGAGAGTTAAAAAGAAAAAAATAGTAATGCCAGCATGGTGGGCTAGTGCGTCCGGGGGGGGGAGTGCGCCTGTGACGCTCCCCCTACTCGGTTGTGGGGGGATGACAGTCTCCCCCCTCCTTCATGGACTACTCCTCTTGGGGACGGCCTTCAGGCAGCGCCAACGGTTCTTCCTCGCAATCGTTCGTTTTCGTGGTGCCTGTCTCCGACAATATGGCAGCAGCGAACACGCCAGCGACACCGGCTAGGCAGCCGCCAAGAAACACCCAGACCCTGTTCATTCCCTCGTCCTCGGGTTCGTGGTCAGTCATCGATGCTCTCCTTGACGATGTTAAGTACCGCGATGGCGATGGCGAGGATTGATCCCCAGTTCATATCTTTATCCTCCTTGGGATGCGGACCTTCGGACAGTCCGCAAAGAGGACGCATTCCGCAGGCGGCAGAAGGCACCTCTTCCACGGCCAGAACCGGCACAGGTACATCCAACGCATACGACCTCCTTGTCGGGGTGTTGAAAGAGAAAGGGGAGGCGTGGTGCCTCCCCGTTGTTCGTTGCCGGTGTTTTTCGTAGTTGCATCATGTCGCGCGCCTTCCGACCAGCGCGCCTTGGAGCAGGCCGAACATCGCCGGGGCAAGTTCGGCCATGGTGTTGATCGTCCTGTGCCGTCCCGGCAGGTGCTGCAGGATGTTCACCGCGCCGATGCCGATGGCGTAGACCTCGAACCCCAGCCGTTCCGCATGCCGGATGGCTTCTAGGGCGCATGTCGGCGTATCAGGATCGCCATCGGTCAGCAGCAGAATGAGCTTGCGGGCCTCACACAGGGGCAACATTTCCTGCATCACCCACCACAGGGACTCAGCCAGTGGGGTGGTTCCCACGGCTGCCACCTTCAGTCCCGGATGTACCCGCTGCCCGTGCCGCACCAGGCGGCCCACGGTTTTCTGTTCCGTTGACGCCGGATCATGGCTGGCCGGAAAAGCGGTGATGGCCACGTTGATGCCGATGGTCTCAAGGGCCGAAGCCACGGCATGGCAGGCCGTGCAGGCCAGCCTGATGTTCGGGGTCATGGACCCGGAGCAGTCGAGAAGCAGATGCACGGCGGTGTTGATGCCGACGCGTGTTCCCTTGCGCATGAAGACGCGGGCGTCATCCGTGGCGATGCGGTGGAGCCTGCGCGGGTCGAGTCTCCCGCTCCGTGCCCCGTGGGTCCGGCTGATGGTCGCAGCCTGCAACAGGCCATGAAGCCGCGTCCGCAGGGCCGTTGATGCCCGCCTGGCCTCGACGATGTCATCAGGGTGCAGGTCCGAACTGGCCTTGTGGGTGACGGTGGCTACGCTCACGGGCAACCCTTCCCGGGCAGGACCCTCATGTTTCAGGGCCTCACCAAGGATTGCGCCGAATTCCTGCGGAAGTTCGTCCTCCTGGGCATGCAGCAGGTTCCGTATCCGTTCCCACGGTGATGCCGTGGGCTGGTTGCCATTGCCAGACCCACCCTCCGGATCGCCACCAGTTTGATTGGCGTCCGGATTCCTACCTGACGCGGGTGGCGGCGTTTGCGTGGCCTTGCCCAGTTCTGCGACAATGGCCCGCGCATGGGAAATGGCCTCGACAGTAGATGCACACGAGGTGCGTACCGCCTCGACAACGCAGGCCATGCGGGTAAGCAGGCCCGGACAGAGTTTATCGAGATGTACCGCGATGGTGTCGCGGCGCTTTCCGATGGCCGGGACGTCCCATGCCCTGACCGTAAGCAGCAGCCAGTTCAGGAACATGGCTGCAGGATCGTCCGCAGTCTTGGTCGCCTTGCCGCCGAAGAAATGGCCGATGAGCCAGTCGAAGTTGCCCCGGCAGCCGGGAAAGGCTGCGACCAGCCGGTTCTCAACCCTCCAGTCCTCTAGGGAGTTCCACACATGGTGCTCAAGCGGGGTAAGGTTTGCGGCCTTCAATGCTGCGAAGTCGGTATCCCGCAGGTGGGCGGCCTCATGGTCGATGTAGCCACGGGCCAATGCGAGGAAGGTGTCGGGCACGTCCACCGGCAGTGCGGGGAGATGGATCGCGCTACCGTCCGTGTAGGCCTCCGTCCCCCCGATGGTCACCGTGACGCCGTATTTCCTGCCGAGTACGCTCGCCACCAGCGGCAGCGAGCGCATCACGGAGCGTGTGTCCAGCATGTTGTCCTCCCGCAGGGGCGGCCCGTAGTGGTGGGTCCGTTTGATAGTACCGCCAATGGATGGGGAAATGGAATCCCTACCACAAACCGCAGTTGGGCAGGACAGGTTGCAGGTCGGGCATGACCTCGCGGGGAATGGCGCCGAGCGCAAGCTCGTCCCCAAGGTCGGGCATGTCGTCCTCTCCACCTTCAGGTTCATCCTCGGACGTTACCTGTCCATTTCCCGTATCCCCATCCTGCCGCAGCAAGGCATCCAGCAGATCGGACGGGCGATGCCCCTCGATAATCTGTTGCCCGTGCTCCATGAGCGCGAACGGATCGCGCAGCAGGGCCACCAGCCCTTGCAGCATGAGCAGGTGCGCCCCCTGTATCTTGCCCCGCTTGGGCAGGTTGGCGAAGGCCGTACCGATGAGGTCCGCCACCGGGGCCACCCTCGGTTCCACGAAGGTCAGCCCGGCCAGCTTCTGGTGGATGGTCCGCAGGGGAGATAGCGCCTTGTGGGTCACTTCGCTGCGGCCCGCATAGCACTTGTGCCAGGCCTCGGTGGCGGCTTTGGCTACCTCGTCGAACAGGGTCCGGCCAAGCCCGCTCACCTCTTCAGCAAGCCCCTGGGCCACCGGCTCCACATCGTTCTGGGTGGGCGGCACGATGCGGTAGACCTGCCAACGGAAGCCCATGCGGCTGCGCACGTAGTCCGCGCTGACGGTGGAGTCGGCGATGATGCGCTCCCACTCGCCGTGCCGGGCTATCCAGTCCCGAACGGCGTCATCGTACCGGGTGAGGAAGGTATCCCTGGCCGCCAGGAATTCGGCCCGAATGCGGTCGAGTTCTTCCACAAGAATGGGGGCTTTTTCCTCCGGAATGCCCCAACCGCCAAGAAAGCGTACGCCGTGGCGATCGAGCAGGTTCACCGCTCGCGCCTTCAGCGTGCCGAAGATCTTCAGTTCCTCGGGGTCGCAGATGCGCTTGCTGCCGAGCGAGGCAAGTTCCTCCGGCGGCAGGTCCGCGCCGCCGAAGTCCGCCGGGGTCAGCTTGCGCCGGGCGGTCCAGATGTTCACGTCGAGGTTGATGGCCATGAGGCAGTTCAGGATGGTGTCCTTCATGTGCGTGCTCCATAAAAGCGGAACGCCCCTCGGGGGAGGGGCGTCCTAGATTCCGTTGTGGAAGTGGTAGTGGTCCTTTTCGATCTTTTCCACGGCCTGTCGCCACATTTCCTGCACCGGGTCTTCGTCGATGCACCGGCCCCACCCGATGGTGTGGACCGTGATCCGCGAGGGATGGGGTTCCTCGTCATCCCCGGTCCAAGTGCGGACCTTGAGGAGGTAGAGTTCCGCTTCCGCCTTCCAGTGGTGGCGGACGCCGTTGGTGTGGATATCCCGGACGAGGTGGATGCTGCGGGAGAAGGGGAAGATGCGCATGGCGGATGTCGCTTTCATGAGTGTGTGCTCCTCGTGGGTGCGGTGTAGGTCGGAGTCGTTCCAGAATGCGGAATCGTCGGGAGGGAAATCGCGGTTACGGGAGGGGGCCGTATGACGAGACGAGCCGGTAGCCTTCCTTGAGCTTGCCGAAGACGCGTGACCGCGCTTCGCGGATGGGGTTGCCTCGGTTGCACCGGGTGATGGCTAATGCAAGCCGTTGCCCCTGCGTGTTGCGCTTGCCCCAACTGAGGTCGATGCCGTGCTCCTGGATGGTGCAGGACCAGAACTTGCCGCCGGAAGGCGTGTCCTTTTCGAGGCGCAGCCAGGGAGGCGAAGGGAGGGAGGCGAAGAAGGCGGGATCAAGAGACTGACGGGCGAGCAAGGAATCCATGAACTGGAGCACCAGGCCGGTATTGCAGGGAATTCGGGGAGACGCGGCATCTTTGCCGAGGGTGTCCGGATCGGACGTGTTCGGCGCGGTAGCGGCGTCCCCGTTCACTCCCCCGTGGGGAACATGCGCTGGGCGATCTCATGGAGAAGCGTTCGGGTTTCCCGCGTGGCCTTGAAGCCGAGCGTCCGGTCGAGGGCGTAGGCCACGGGCTGGATGCCCTGCCGGGCCAGTGGCTGGAACCGCTGGGTCAGGTCGGCCCAGCGGATCAGGGTGCGGGTGGAGAAGGTCACCTCGATGGAAGCGCCATGCGCCGTGCCCGATTCGCCCATGAACAGACGCCGGACCTCGTTGGCGTAGTCGATCATGGTGCGCCGCAGGGGTGCAGGGAGTTGCGGCGCGATGCGTTCCAGCAACCGTTCTTCCGCTGCGGGTTCGGGGTAGCCCATCTCGCACAGCCAGAACCGGTCGAGGAAGGCAAGGTTCTGGCGCAGGGTGCCCTGGTAGAGGCCCGTTTCGTCGGAACCGCCGTTGGTGTTGGCCGTGGCCGCGAACCGGAACATGGGATGCGGCGTGATCAGTTCGCCGCCGTTCTCCGGGATGCACAGGGGCTGGCCGTCGAGGATGCCGTTGAGCCCCGTGGCCGTAGCGGGTTCCAGTAAATCCAGCTCGTTGAGGAGCAGGATTCCTCCATGCTTCATGGCCAGCGCCAGCGGTCCGTACCGGAACTCCATGGAGCCCTGATGCACGGACAGGTGGCCCATCAGGTCGGGGAACTCCAGCCTGCCGTGTCCGGTGACCTCGAAGACCGGGTAGTTGAGCCGGGCGGCCAGTTGCCGGATGGCGCTGGACTTTCCGCTGCCGGTGGGGCCGAACACGTAGAGCGGATCGGATGCGGTCATCAGCCAGACCACGATGTCGCGCGTGGTCTCGTGGAAGATGTAGTCAGGGTCGGTCTTGGGGGTATACGTCGAGGGCTGGCGGTAGCCCTTGATCATGCGGCCCGACGGGGTGCCGCTGAACACGGCGCCAGCGTCGAGATCGACGGGCTGCAACACGTGCAGGCCCGAATCGGTATGGGGCATGGGGTGCTCCTTATGGAAGAGGGGTTTTGACACGCTTGTGTGCAATGCGTACATTGTCTGCGTAAGGAGGTGCGACATGGCGACGGTGACCACGAGACTCGACCCCGAAACGCACGACAAACTCGAAGCGTTGGCCAAGGCCATGGACCGTTCACGATCCTGGTTGGTGGCAGATGCCGTGCGTCGGTACATTGAGGAAGAGAATTGGCAGATTGCCGCCATTGCGGAGGGCGTCCGTCTGGCGGATGCAGGCGACTTCGCTTCCGATGAGGAAGTCAGGCAGGCATTTGGCGAGTGGGGTGTGAATGTCGACTAGGCAGGTACGCTGGCTGCGCAAGAGCTTGCGTGACCTGAAAGACATTGCAACCTTCATTGCGAAGGATGATCCGGAGACCGCGCGGAACGTCGCCTCACGCATCTGGGAGGCTGCTCGTTCCTTGGCTGTGGCTCCAGAGCGTGGGCGGGTTGGTCGGTTGTTTGGCACGCGCGAATTGGTTCTGCCCGGTCTGCCCTACTTTCTCGCCTATCGTGTCCGCGATGGCGAGGTGCAGATATTGCGCGTTATTCACCAGCGACGGCAGTGGTAGCCCCTAGCCGAAGTCGATGGTTCGGAACAGCCGCGCGTCGAAGGGGTTGTCCCACCAGCCGCCGAGAATCTCGGCATCGTCAATGTCCTCACCGATGCGCAGGAAGAGGTAGTCGTCAACGTCAAGTTCATCCATGATGTCGGTGATGAACCGCACTTCCTCGAAATCTGCGTACCATTTGACGCCTTCCCAGTAGTACAGCACGCCCTTGGAGTCCGGCGCGTCCTGCCTGAGGCCGTTTTGCAGGAACAGTTCGATATCGCCGGGGTTCGTGGCATGCTGCCGTGCCTCGTGCATCGCGGCATCGAGCCGTGCCCGCCCATTGTCGGACAGGCACAGGGCGACTTCGCTGTAGTATCCCATGGTCATTCTCCTTTTCCGTTGATGGGGCTGATAAACAGCCGTTCATAAGGCTGGCCGGTCTTGCGAGCCCGGTCCAGGATGTCCGTTGCCGTTTGGGGATCACCGGTCAGGGCCTGCAGTTCCTCCTGCAGGGCCGCCTGGTCGATGGTCTGTCTGCCGGGCATGGATGCCACCCGAAAGCGGTGCCTGCCCGCGGTTATCCAATCCCGGGCCATGCTGTCGCTTACCGCCGCGATGCGCTGGAAGGCGGTGCGGATGCGCCCTTCAATCGCTGCGATATCGCCCTCGATGGCGAGTTTGCGCTCCTTCAGGCTGGCGAGATGGTCGAGGTCCGCCGCATGGGCGGGGCCAAGGTCCACGGGCATGCCGTCAACCCGCATGGGTCGGAACTTGGGACAGGTGGCGTTGGCGTCGCACCAGTCGCACAGGGGGTGAAACCCTTGGCAGTACGGGAGGTCGTCAAGCGTCAACTGCCCTGCCTTGACGGCGTTGACGGCTTGCCAGAGGTCGGCGGCAGTGTTGCAGCAGATGCCGAGCATGGTCCGGTTGGGCGTGTACGGTCCGAAGGCCTTGGCGTCGGCCATGGAAATGGAGAGCACCCAGCCTTCAATGGTCACGCCTTCCGGAGTGTCCGGCAAGTCGATGCCGAAGAGCAGCCGGGCCGCCTCCGGGAAGGTCTTGCGGGTGAAGACCGGCTGGCCGTCCTCGTCCCGAAGCGAACAGCACGGGCGATGCCAGGTGCTCTCCAGCAAGCCGATCTGCCCGTAGAGTTGCACCTCGTTGGAGGTGTAGAGGGTTTCGGGCAGGTGTTCGTTGCTTTTCAGCTCCAGCACCCGGATGACGGGTGTCGGGGCTTCGTGGACGAGGGTGATGTCGAGGTGGGCCTTGATGGGCACGCCGTGGAAGGAAGCGCTGATTTCCAGTTGCGGGATGAGGCGGTGGCCGCTTCTGGTGAGGGCGTCGGTGATCCCGGCTTCCTGCCAGTGGCCTCGGTGCAGGGGGAGATGCCGCTTCAGGATGGAACCGACATGCTGAGGCGGGATGGTGTGGGGCTGGGTGCCGGGTGATATCAACTTGCGGGCAACCGCCGAGCGCAGGCATTCCGCTGCGGCGCCGATGTCGGACATGCCGACGTAGGTGCTTCGGTCGCCCAGTTGGGACTGCGTGGTGTGGACTTCGTGCGCGAGCAGGGATTCGGCGAGGAGGGAGAGAGGATCCGGCAGTGCCGGAGACATGGTGGATTGCGGGGGCTTTGTCATGGGGGGCTCCATCGAGTGGACGAGGCTCCCCCATGGCGGGGGAATCTCCGCCCTTGGCGTGGTGGGTGGGTCAGGCGGTCTCGGCGTACCGCCACCAGACTTTGCGCTCGGCGTTCCATTTGAACCCGGCAGCCGAGAGCAGTTGCTTGCGGGCAGACGTGTTGCCCGACGCCAGAATGCAAAGACGGCCATCCTGGGCGGTGGCCGTCGTGTAGCTGACTCCATCCAGCCGTGGCAGTGACGCCAGGGCTGGATGTGCTGTTTCTGCGGGCTTGGGCTGAGGTGGAGGGGCGGCGGGCGTGGCTTGTCGGGCTGAGACGACTGAAGGCTGCTGAGACCGTGGCTGGCGAGGCGTTCTCTGCCGTGCGGGCCTGTCACGGGATGCAGCCTCCCCGTCATCATCTTCTTCCGTCACCATGCCGAGCATGGCCGAAAGCGCATACCGACGGGCATAGGTCATGGCGCTGCCGTATCCCTGCGGGTCGGCCTTGGGCAGGGGCATGACCAGCAGCGACGACTGCCACTGGCCGGATTCCGCGTGCGTGAGTTTGGTGACGAGGCCGAGGTGCCCAGCCTCTGCCGGGACCGGGTACTGGGTCACCCAGATGCCGTTGGTCAGTAGCGCGTCGCGGCAGGAATCCATGACGGAGTTGAGTGTGGCGTAACGCGATTTGGCGAACGGATTCTCACGGTCCTTAATGGCCGGTTGCAGGGTGTGCTGAACGGCGATGAGGGCCTTGGCGAGGTCGATGACCTCTGGGGAGGTGTACTGAAGGCTGTCCATGGCTACTCCTTGGAAAGAGAAAAGCCCTGACAAACGCGGAATCAGGGCTAGTGGCGGGAATAATTCCCTAGGTTCATTACTGTAATATATATCTGAAAAAATGATGAATGATGCTCCTCACGACAATGGCGCTTTGAAAATCCAGAAATTCATCCTGACCTATAGGAATTCGGATTCCTACCACTGACTTACTTGACACTTGCCTCATAAAGAGCTTTTTATGCAACATAAATGTTCTGAGCGTACCCCGTTTTAAGTCGACAAGGAGTCGTTTGTGTGAAAATTGGCGTTGTTATCCTCAACTACAATGGATGGCAGGATACGATCGCCTGCGTCGAGTCTGTGTTGGCTAGTAGAACATCTCCTGCCTGGATTATCATCGTTGATAATGGATCCACCAATGACTCTGCGCGCTGGTTACGCCATTGGGCCATAGGCAATATGGAATTTGCTCTTTCCGAATTGGGAGTTTTCTCACCCTGTGTCAAGCCTGTGGCATTGCACGATGTAGATGAAACGGAATCGTTTGATATTCCCCTGGGCAGTGTTGTGCTGCTGCGCCTGAAGCAGAATAACGGCTATGCTTCCGGCAATAATGCTGGGATACGTTTGTTGAAGCAAGCGGGTGCAGATGCTGTCTGGATTTTGAATAACGATACCGTGGTGGATCAAAATGCGCTGGGGGCCATGAGCAACAGGCTTTTTTCCAAACCCCGCCCAGGCCTTTGTGGGGCATTGGTCAGCTACCTTGAAAGTGATGCCATTGTGCAATGTCGGGGAGGTGGATTCACCAACAAGTGGACGGGGTTGTCAGTGTTGGACGGGAACAAGGAAAACCTCACTACTGCACTTTTGGCGGATCCGGATGCTGTCGAAAAACGCATCAATTTTATCTACGGTGCCAGTGTCATGGTAAGCAGGGCTTTTATTGAAAACGTTGGCCTTATGGATGAAAGGTATTTCTTGTACTGCGAAGAGCAGGACTGGGCATACAGTGCTGCCGGGAAGTTCGACCTTGCTTACGCTCCTGATGCCCTAGTGTACCACAAGGAAGGCGCAAGTACGGGCTTTTCGTACAAAAAATTAAATGTCCGTCTTTTATGGCATCTCACCCGTAGCCGATTGCTGCTCACTTGGAAGCATACTCCTGAGGCTTTACCCACAGTTTGCCTGAGCATTGCTTATGCCGCCTTGCGCATGGCGTGGCGTAGAATTGTGGGCGCAAGGTCTGTCGCATAAAATTTAAATCAGTAAATTCAGGATCAAGCCGTGAAAATATGCATATTGGGCGCGTCCGGAATGCTGGGCCACATGTTATTTTATGAGCTGCAAAGAATGGGCTTTGATGTATACGGGACCGTTCGTAGTTCTTCATCAATGATTCCCCCTCTGCAACGTATAGTTGCCGGGGTTGATGCCACAGACTTTTCGAGTGTTTTACAGGCATTGGACGCACTTTCTCCTGACGTGGTCATCAATGCCATTGGGCTTATACGGCATCTTCCGGAAGGTCGCGATCCTTTGTGCTGCATCAAAATTAATGCAGAATTTCCCCACAAGCTTTTGGAGGCATGCCGCAAAAGGAATATGCGTTGCATACATTATAGTACGGATTGTGTTTTTGATGGTAAGCTTGGACGGCCTTACACGGAGCAGGATCGCCCTACTGCTTCTGACATTTATGGTTTGACCAAGTTTTTAGGTGAAATTGCAGGCGAGGGCGCGCTGACCATCCGCACATCCATCATCGGCCCAGAACTGCGTGGCAGACATTCGCTTGTGGAATGGTTTCTGGCACAGCAAGGTAGCGTCAAGGGATATACAAAGGCCATTTATACAGGTCTTCCGACCAACGAACATGCTACCATTTTGGCAAAGCATATACTTTCCAATCCCGGCATTCATGGGCTGTATCAGGTTTCGGGAGAACCTATTTCAAAATACGATCTTTTGCACCTGATTGCCGCAGTTTATAGAAAAAAAATTGATATAATTCAAGACGATACCGTCGTCGAAGACAAACGTCTTTCTGGAGCAGCATTCCATACCATCACTGGCTACCAAGCCCCATCGTGGGAAGAGATGATACCTGCCATGCGCGAAGCGCATTTGTATGTATCTACTCAAAATTTAAAAGCATAATTAGGAGTCAAAAATGCAAAATGTGTTTAAGGACAAGTCAATCTTTATCACTGGTGGAACAGGTTCATTGGGCAAAACTCTCACACGTCAGTTGCTGTCAGGAACCTATGGATTGCCCCGAAAAATAATTGTTTTTTCGCGTGATGAAGCCAAACAGCACTTTATGCGCGTGGCCTATTCCACGGTGAAGAATCCTACTGATGAAATTATTTATGATAACTTTCGTCGCTTGCTGACGTTCCGCATCGGTGATGTGCGAAACTATGCTTCCCTTTGCGGGGCTTTGCATGATGTAGACATTATCATTAACGCGGCTGCGTTGAAGCAAGTACCTTCTTGCGAATACTTTGTTAATGAAGCCTGCCAGACAAACATCACGGGCGCTGCCAATATTGTGCGTGCCATTGAAGAAAATCGTCTGCCCGTTGAGACGGTGGTGGGCGTGACCACGGATAAGGCCTGCTTGCCCGTCAATGCCATGGGCATGACCAAAGCCTTGCAGGAACGCATGTTCATTGCGGGCAATATTTCTTGCCCGGATACGCGTTTCATCTGCGCCCGTTACGGAAATGTGCTGGCCTCGCGTGGTTCTGTGATTCCCTTGTTTTACGAGCAGATAGCATCAGGCGGCCCTGTTACCATTACTACCACGGACATGACCCGCTTCCTCCTGCCCTTGTCCTATGCAGTAACAACCATCGCCACCGCCGTTAAAAATGCCTATCCTGGTGAAACATATATACCAAAAATTCCTGCGGCACTCATTACCGACGTTGCCAAAGCCATTATCGGTGACAGAGCCATTGACATGAAAGTTATTGGCATTCGTCCCGGCGAGAAGATTCATGAGCTGATGATTTCCTACGAAGAGGGTGTACGTGCCTATGATCGTGGGGATTTCTATGCCATTGCCCCCATGCTGCCCGAGATACAACGCAAGGAAGAAACCGCGCCACGCGGCAAGTCATACGGCTCCAATGACAGTGTCATGACCTACGCAGAGACGGAAGAGCTGCTACGCAAGTATAATTTGCTCTACTCAGAAGGGCGCACTGAAGTTGATGAGGAATTGCTGGCATGAAGATAGTGACTGTTCTGGGCACTCGTCCGGAAATCATACGCCTGTCGCGTGTCATTGCACTGCTTGATGAACTTTGTGAACACGTATTGGTGTTCACCGGGCAGAACTATGACGCCAATCTTTCAACACTGTTTTTTGATCAGTTGAAAGTGCGCAAGCCAGATTATTGGTTTGACACCAAGGCAGACAGCACATGGGCGCAGATTGGCAACATTCTTGCTCAAACCGACGCCATACTCGCCAAGGAATGTCCAGATCGCTTTCTGGTGCTTGGCGACACCAACTCGGCCTTGACTGCCCAATGCGCCAAGCGTCGCGGTATCCCTGTGTATCACATGGAAGCTGGCAATCGCTGCTATGACGATCGCGTACCTGAAGAAGTCAACCGTCGTGTGATTGACCACTCCTCGGATATTCTGCTGCCCTACACAAACCGCAGCCGAGATCATCTGTTGCGTGAAGGCTTCCACCCCAATCGTGTGTATGTGACAGGCAACCCCATCAGGGAAGTGATGGAGCATTACGCGCCACAGATTGATGCCAGTGATGTGCTTTCACGTCTTGGCGTTACCTCTCAAGGGTATTTTCTGGTGACACTGCACCGGGCGGAAAACGTGGACATGGCCGAACGCCTTCACTCATTCATGGACGCCTTTGGTGCCATGAGCGAACGCTATGGCATTCCAACACTGCTTTCACTCCATCCTCGAACGCGGTCACGCCTTGCGGATGGCAATTATAAGGTCAGTGAGGCGGTGCGCTTCATCGATCCGCCGGGCTTCTTCGACTTTGTGCACCTTGAAAAACATGCGAAAGCCCTGCTTTCAGACAGTGGCACGGTGCAGGAAGAAGGCTGCATCATGCGACGTCCCACTGTAACCTTGCGCGATGTAACCGAAAGACCAGAAACCTTGGAGTGTGGCTCAAACATACTCAGCGGTTGCGGTCGTGAGGAAATCCTGCGCTGCCTTGCCTTGGTGCTTGGCCGTGAAGGGGAATGGAGCGTGCCTGCCGAATACGACGAAACGCAGGTCAGTAAGGTTGTGGGGAACTTGTTGTTGGGGTATCGGCGTTGAGCACATTTATGTGATGTATAGTGTGTCAATGCTACCCCGTTGCTTATCCGGTAGCGAATTGCAAGTCATAGAAATAGACAGTTGTTTTGCCACGCTAAGGCGAGTTGCGCCAAAGAGTCCACAGAAAAGCTAGTTATTTTAATTAAGGCCGATGGCCTACTGAGTGTGCTGAGCTAGTTATTACCTGACAGTTGGCCCTTCAAAAGGAAGTGGTCATGCCGTTCCCGACTGGGGTAGCGATGAGGTTGCGAAACTTCATCAACCACCAGCAAGGAGTCCGACATGACCACAGGCAAGAAGGTAGCACGAAGGAAGTTGAGCCTGCTAGAGCTTGCAAGCGAACTCGACAACGTGAGCAAGGCGTGCCGCATCATGGGATATTCGCGGCAGCAGTTTTATGAAATCCGTTGCAATTACCATACGTTTGGCGCAGAAGGGCCTGTGGACCGCCTGCCGGGGCCACGAGAACCGCACCCGAACCGGGTGGACGAGGCGACGTCGGAAAGGATTCTGGCGTACAGCCTTGAATTCCCGACGCATGGCCCTGTCCGCGTGGCCAACAGTTGGTTTTGCAAGGTGTTCAGGTCAGTTCCGGGGGCGTGCGGGGCGTCTGGAGCCGCAACGGGATGCTGACCCGACATGAACGGCTACTGCGCCTGGAGCGGCATGTGCGAGATACCGGAATCGCCCGGAATGACGACCAGGTTCGCACCTTGGAGCGATTCAGCCCGGAATTCCGGGAGCGCCATATCGAAACCCGGTGCAGCGGCGATCTGGTGGCCGTGGATACGTTTTTCGTAGGCACGCTGAAGGGCGTGGGGAAAATCTAGTTACGGCGGTACACATGCTCAACGAGTCTGTGCTGCCCTTTTTCGAGGAGCACGACACGCCGGTCGGCACAGTGCTTTCGGATAATGGCCGGGAATTCTGCAGGCGTCCTGACAGGCACCCCTACGAGCTATTCCTGCAACTGGAAAATATCGAGCATCGGACAACCCGCGTCAGACGTCCGCAAAGCAACGGCTTTGTGGAGCGGCTGCACAGGACATTGCTCGACGAGCATTTCAGGATTCAGGGGCGCAGAAACTGGTACGAGTCCTTGGACGAAATGCAGGCAGACCTGAACGCTTATCTGCACCACTACAACCACGAGCGTGCGCACCAAGGCAGAAACATGAACGGTCGGACACCCTATCAAGCCTTCCTTGATAGCCGTCCCGAAGGGCAGCCGAAAGAAGATAACGAAGGACACTACGCAGCCTGATCAGCGCCCCAGCCGGGTACGGCAAGTGTCAGCTGAATACTATCTCTGTACATACTGAGATTACTTGGAGCGTTTAATTTGTAGCGCTCCAAGTAATCTCAAGTTCACTGTAAATGAGCGTGAAGCTAAAGTTGTGGTTACCTCTAATTGCCATTGAAACAGTTGTATATATTTTAATATGTCAATGTTTACTTTGGCTTGCATCAGGAGCAACGTTATGCAACGAATAGAATTTTTAGATGACGTGAAAGCTTTAGCTACAGTGATGGTCGTATTTCTACATAGTTATTCAGTTTTATGTTATCAACAATTAAGCATTACAACTTTTGATTGGTCTGTTGCTGTTTTTTACGACTCTATGGTTCGTCCTGCAGTCCCACTTTTTTTGATGGCAAGTGGCGCAGTAATGCTTGCGAAGGACTATTCGCTCAAAACTTTTTTTATCGATAAAGTACTATTACGACTTTTTGTTCCGTATTGCTTTTATGCTTATTTTTATTGGAATGCCAACGCTTCATTGTCGAATCCGATGTCAATATGCTATCACTTTGCATTTGTTGGTATTATAATCACAATATATTTGCTGTATCCATTATTTAGGCAATGTGTTGTTGCAATGGAACAATCACCATCGTTGCTGGTTTATTTTATCTGCCTTTGGTTTCTATGTGTCCTTCTGAGTAATTTTTTTCCTCAAGTTACAATTTTTAGCAATAATCCCTACTTCTTGTATATGGGATACCCTGTTGCAGGGTATTTTTTGAGAAAAAATACCATCACAGCAACATTTCCTGTAAAGAATCTTTTTGTGGCATACGTATGTGTTGTTGTTTTTACATATGCAATGACAATATACCTTTCGCTAAAAAAACAAGTGTTCGATGAAACTTATTTTTCATATCTTCATTTTAACGTAGTTGTGATGAGTATATTAGCATTTGTAATGCTAAAACACTTTCAGGTTTTTTCTGTTTTAAATTCACAAAGTGCTCATAGAATGAAAATGTTCTTAAGTCAGCATAGTTATGGGATATTTTTCATCCACCCTTTATTTTTAGAGCAATTGTACGGGCTGCATGGTTCACTCAATACTCTTGTTTCTGGGGTTGCGATTTGCTTTTCAGCCTTGTGTGCCAGCGCAGTGTGCATATATATTCCTGGAGTAGCCCCCATTTGAACCGGACACCCCGCCAACGATAGGAGATAGGTCTAGCCCTATGTCCAAGCCTAGTGCTAACGGGGGAGCAGTGGTGGAAGTGTTGACCACAGCCCAGCGTCGACGTTGGACGGTGGCGGAGAAGGTTCAACTGGTCCAGGAGTCGTTGCAACCGGGGATGAACGTTTCGTACGTCGCCCGCAGAAACGGCCTCTCTCCCAGCCAGTTGTTTCGCTGGAGGAAGCTCATGAGCGACGGAGGCAAGACCGCTGTCCAAGCGGATGACCAGGTCGTCGGCGCCGGGGAAGTTCGGGCGCTCAAGAAGCGTATACGCGATCTGGAGCGGATGCTGGGCAAGAAGACCATGGAGGTCGAAATCCTTCAGGAGGCGTTGGAGATTGCGCGCGAAAAAAAACTGATCTCGCGCACTCCGTTGCCCTGGGAGGACGGTTCCCGATGAAGCGTGTCGCCGAGGCGCTGACGGTCTCGCGCTCCAGACTAGCCGAACGGGTGAAAGAGGCCGCTCGGGGACGTCCACCCCACTACTCCAAGGCTGAGGACGAGGTGCTGTTGCCCCTGATTCGCGACATCATCGACCATCGGCTGACCTACGGCTACCGCCGGGTCTGCGCGATGCTGAATCGTCGCTTGGTCCTAGATGGTCATGCGCGCGTCAACCACAAGCGCGTGTATCGGATCATGCGCCTTCATGGCCTGCTTTTGGCCAGGCACAAGGGCTACCGGCCAGACCGCAGTCACGACGGCAAGGTCATCACCCTCAAAAGTAATCTTCGCTGGTGTTCAGATGGGTTTGAAATTCATTGCGACAGTGGCGAGGTGGTGAGGGTAGTCTTCGCCCTTGATTGCTGCGACCGCGAGGCCATGGGGGCAATTGCGACCACGGCGGGCATCAGCGGCCAGATGGTGCAGGACTTGATGCTGGAGTGCGTGGAGAAGCGGTTTGGGGCCGTGAAGGCCCCACAGCCCGTCGAATGGCTCTCGGACAACGGTTCCTGCTACACGGCCAGGGAAACAGTGGCGTTTGCGACACTGCTAGGCCTGCTTCCGCGCTTCACGCCGGTGCGCAGTCCGGAAAGCAACGGCATGGCCGAAGCCTTTGTGAACACCTTCAAGCGGGATTACGTGCATATACACGCCCGCCCTGATGCGGCAACGGTTCTGGCCCAGCTTCCCGGCTGGTTCGAGGACTACAACGAGAGGCACCCTCACAAGGGCTTGCGGATGAAATCCCCCAGAGAATTTATCCGCGCATCAGCAACCGCAGGGTGTCCGGTTTAGCAGGGGCAACTCCAATTCCACTTAAAGTCACTGCCCGCCTTCCAAAAGTTAACAAGATTCTTTCGGCGCTGCTCGGATAACTATATTACAAACTATAGGTGCATGTAAGATGAAATTTACAATTATTACTCCGACTTATAATAGAGCATCACTTTTGCCAGAAACGATTGAATCCGTATTAGCACAAACATTCACGGATTTTGAATATTTCATCATTGATGATGGTTCAACCGATGCCACTTCTCAGGTGATTAAGCCTTATTTATCGGATAGTAGAGTAAGATATTACTATCATGAGAACAGAGGTGAGGCTGAAACCGCGAATAGAGGATGGGAACTTGCTCAGGGCGAATATTTTACTCAGATAAATTCTGATGACCCAGTATATCCAAATTTTCTGGAAACAATGTTAAAAGTTCTTGACGATAACCCCAGTAAAATTCTTGCCTATCCAGACTTTGATTTTATTAATGAAAATGGAGAGATCACGCAAACTACAAAGGGACGTGCATGGGATTTTTTGCGAAATCTATCCGAATTTAGCTGTGAAGCTGCGTGTCCTGGGACAGTATTACGGCGATCCGCACTTTCGCATCTAAAAAACATTAAGAGAAAGGGGTATAAGCATATAAACGATGTGGAAATGTACTGGAACCTTGCGTTGCAAGGAGATTTCCTGCATGTGCCACAAGTGCTTGCCACATGGCGCATGCATCCTGGGCAAATCTCGGCAGCGAGACATCTTGCTATTCCAGAGTGTGAAGATTGGTTCCAAAAGTATTTTTCACAGTCCACGCTTGCTCCCGAAGTGGCAGCGGTCAAGTCAAAAGTCAGAAAGCGGTTAAATGCATATTATAATGAACTTTTGGACAATTCAAATTTATCACTCTCAGATAAAAAAAAATTAAAAATTAAACTTTCAGACAGAAAAATAATAAAGGATGAGAAGCTAACCTGTATGCAGTTAGGTGATACTGACTTAACAGGTAATAAATTCAATGGTCATGATTTGAGCATTTATTTGAATGAAAATGGTATAAAGACTAGTCACTTTGTAGCAAACAAGCAATCGTCAAGCAATATAACATATCAATTTGATAATACATCTAGCAACTCTTTGCTTAAAAGTGTTTTTTTTACAAAGCAATTTGCTGAATCAGACATTTTACATTTGCACCTTATTCATAATACAAAGTTTGATATTCAACATTTACCATTCTTATCAAAATACAAGCCCGTAGTATGGACACTTCATGACCCATGGAGCTTGGGAGGTCGCTGCATTTATCACCATGACTGCATAAAATGGAAAAGTCATTGCGGTACCTGTAGATACCTTGATGTTCCTTTTTCCATCAACGAAGACTCAACCGCTTTCGAGTTTGCTATAAAAAAGACGGCGCTTTCAAACGCAAACATCAGAGCAATTGTGGCTTCAAAGTGGATGCAGGCCAAGGTGGAAGAATCTCCCATTTGGCGTGGCAAAGAAGTCTCTTTGATTCCATTTGGTATTGACCAGGGTATTTTTAAGCCTTGTGAAAAAAATATAGCTTGTGATGAATTGAAAATTTCGCCTTCGGCCTTCGTCATCTTTGCGCGCACCCAGCGTCATTTTAAGGGGCTTCATATATTGCAGAACGCGTTGAATCGATTACAGCTAAGCGGCGAAGTGGTGTTGCTGACTGTAGGAGAAAATGGCCTGCTTCACGACTTGCCGAGTCATTTTATACATAAAGAGTTTGGTTGGTTGCAGGATGATGGCTTGCTGGCAAAGCTTTATCAGGCATCGGATATCTTTCTTATGCCCTCTGAACAAGAAGCTTTTGGATTGATGGCTATTGAAGCCATGAGTTGTGGGAAAATGGTTTTGGCACTTGGTGGCACGTCACTGCATGATGTTATAAATGCTCCGTTTTGCGGCATAACAACCACAGAAGAAAAGTATGCTGATGAACTGCAAAGGATTTGTAGCAACAAGGATGAGCTGCGTGAAAGAAGTATGCGTTCTTTAGAGTTTGCGACAAAGGAATACAATAAAGATATATATATCAAGCGAATTATAGGTGTTTACGAGGAGGTGATTGCTCAGTTCGAACAATCTGAAGAAAAAATGCATCTAATGGATCAGATTTATCAATTCGGATCAGATGCGAGGGTACAGCCCGAAGTTTTAAATGCTGCAAGTGTAAATTGCCGTTGCACAAAGAAAAGCAGAATAGAAAATGTATATGCAAAGCTCAAAACTTATTATGATGCAGATGGGGTTAAAGGGGTGCTAGATAAGTCCATTGATTCTGCTCATAAAATTGTAGCGCACTACAAGTCTCATGGGGTTAGGCAAACAATAAAAAAAATAATCACGAAATTTTGAGAAACAATAAACACATGTTAAACAAAAAAACATTGAAAGTCATTCTCCGCCAAGCTTTGATGGACTTGAAAAAAAGAACTCTTGGCACGCTCCTTGGTGGCATATGGGCGATTCTGTCGCCCCTTACTACGATTGCACTCATTTATTTCGTTTTTGCCTTTGGCTTGAAAACAGGCATGATGGGAAATGTTTCATTCCTCAATTGGTTTGTCCCTGCCATGCTGGCATGGTTTTTTATCAGCGAAGCAATCAGCCTTGGATGTAATTCAATTTTGGAAAGCAGCTACCTTGTTACCAAGGTCGTTTTCCCTGTATGGACCTTGCCCATTGCCAAGGTATTTTCGGCCTTGCCTGTGCATTTGTTGCTTATGTGTTTTTTTCTGGTCACGCTGCTTGTGGGTGGCGAGGGAGATCCTAGGACTTGGTTGCAACTTGTGTATTATTTGTTTTGTGCTTGTATCTTATGCACTTCAATAGCCCTTCTCACTGCTACATTGATGGTATTTGTGCGGGATGTCATGAATATAGTTGGTGTAATTTTACAACTGTTGTTCTGGGCCACTCCCATATTTTGGAATCCTGCCTTGATTGCCGAGACCAAGTTTCGCTGGCTGCTTTTGAGTCCATTCAACTATATATTGCAAGGATATCGTGATTCGTTGTTTGGCGGTATATTCTTTTGGGAGCGCCCGCTCGAAACTTCTATTTTTTGGCTCTTTGCCATGCTAATGAGTAGAGTTAGTGTTTTGCTGTACAAGAGAACAAGACCACATTTTGCGGATGTGCTGTAATGAGTGAAACTATCATTTCTGTCCAACACCTGACAAAAAGTTATCGTCTATACACAAATCCGTCTGACCGGCTCAAAGAGGCCATTTGGCCTTTCAGGTCCAGACACACCCTCTTTCACGCTCTGGCAGATGTTTCTTTCAGCGTACGCAAGGGGGAGCACTTGGGCATTATTGGCGTCAACGGTGCCGGAAAATCAACTCTATTGCAGATTCTTACAGGTGTACTGTCTCCTTCTAGTGGCTCTGTTTCGGTAACAGGTCGTGTTGCAGCTCTGTTGGAATTGAGTGCAGGCTTTAACCCTGAAATGTCAGGTCGGGAAAATGTCCGCTTTCTCACATCGCTTCTGGGCTTTGATGACGCACGCAACGAACAGATAGTGCGTGATATTGAGGCCTTTGCTGAAATCGGAGACTTTATAAATCAGCCAGTGAAGACTTACTCCAGTGGTATGTTCGCACGCCTTGCATTTGGGATGAATGTCTCGCATACACCGGATATTCTGATCGTAGACGAAGCATTGGCAGTTGGTGATGTTTTTTTTCAACAAAAATGCTTGCGGAAGATGCATGGATACAGGGAGCAGGGAACTGTACTTTTTGTGAGTCACGACACCGCATCGGTCATGCAGCTATGCACCAATGTTCTTTGGTTGGAGCATGGGCGTGTAAAAGAGTTTGGCCCGGCAAGAGAAGTTTGCGAACACTATATGGCTTCAAGCTACTCGTCAAATTTTGCTGATGAAAATGCAATCCGCGAAGAAGTAGCCAAGGAAGTCCAAGCTGATGCATTTCAGGAAGTACAGGGAGAGACTGATGCAGGGATACGTGCAAAAGAACACATTCATGAAGTCTCTCTTTTAACGGAGTCTGATTTCTCTGATAAAGATAACTTCGGCGATGGCGACGCAGAAATCATGCGCTGTATTGTTGAAAATACGACAAAAGATACTGTTATATTCACATGTGGTGATGTATGTCGATTGACCATAGTGTTTAGGACACGCAAACAGTTGAGCAATGTTATAACTGGATTTATTCTAAAAGACAGAATGGGAAATAGTATTTTTGGTACTAATTCGTACCGGACTGTAAAAAGCTGGGCGTGTGACGCAAATAAAATATACGCAGCAGTTATGGAGTTTTCATTTCCAGATCTGCTAACGTCGGAATATGTCGTCACTTTAGCCATTGCTGAAGGTACGTTAAAGATGCATCGGCAACTACATTGGATTCATGACGCATTTGTTTTGAATTTTGTTTCATCTGAAAATGATGGAACCATTGTGGCTGCAAAGTGTACTCGGAGTTTATTATATGGAGGCAGTTGTGTTAAATAAAAAGATTAAATGGTATTCTGTTGATTCTTTTTGGGGCGAAGTTGCAGCACATATTGAGCATACGGATGTTGTTCTTGATGTTGGATGTGGTATTGTGCCAATGAATTATTTTCGGCCAGCACTGCACATTATGCTTGAGCCATATAAAGAATATTCAGATATTTTGCTTGAGCGCCATAAAGACGATAAAAGCATTCTTGTTTTATGCGGAAAAGCACAAGAGACGCTGAAATGCTTTAGTGATAATTCTGTGGATACGGTATTTCTTCTTGATGTTATTGAACACTTTGAAAAGCATGACGGTTTTGATGTATTGCGCCACTTGGAGCGTATTGCTCGAAAACAAGTCATTGTCTTTACGCCACTAGGATTTATGCCCCAGCATGCAGAAGCGGGAGAAACAGACGGATGGGGGCTTAGTGGTGTGTCATATCAGGATCACCTTTCGGGATGGCTTCCTGAAGATTTTGGTGAGACATGGGATTTTCATATTTGCGAGGATTTCCATAGTTATGATTTTCGTCAGCGAAAACTGGATCAACCATACGGAGCCATGTTTGCCATTAAAACGTTCACACACAAGTTACAGCCAAAAGCTGAAAATATTATCAATATTCGACGCCCTCTTCCTTCAGAAATTGAACTCGACCGTGTGACTTCTGTATTAAACATTACCCAAGCCGAGCTTGCCGCCACCCAAGCCGAGCTTGCCACTACACAGGCAGCTTTTGCTGATGCACAGCTGGTGCTCAATAAGCCTATTATTCGGGTGCAACGCAAGCTCTGGCGGCTCGTGAAGTTTTGGAAATAATCATGTCCGAGCATTTGGTTTCCATTGTCATTCCAGTATACAACGGGGCCAACTATCTGCGCGAGGCCATTGAATCGGCGCTTGCACAGACCTACCCACACTGCGAAATATTGGTTGTCAATGATGGCTCCACCGATGGTGGAGCCACCGAAGCCATAGCCTTGTCCTATGGCGAGCAAATTCGCTATTTTGTCAAGGAAAATGGAGGGGTAGCCTCAGCACTGAACATGGGTATTGAGAACATGCGTGGCGATTTTTTTTCATGGCTTTCGCATGATGATGTGTACATGCCTGAAAGGTTGTCACATCAGATCGATTTGCTCAGTCGCCTGTCGTCCCCCCCCGAACAAGCCTTTGTGTTTTCCAATTTCGCCTATATTTCGGCCCAAGGTCAGCACTTGTGGCCTGCGCATGAGGGCACAGTGCCCCAAAATATACATCCCATGCTGGCTGTTTTTCAACAGTGTATCAACGGCTGTACCGTGCTTATTCATAGAGACCTGTTTTCCAGTGTTGGACTTTTCAAAGCCCTTCCCACAACTCAGGACTATGACATGTGGTTTCGCATGGCACGTAGGGCAAAATTCATATACTCTCCTGAAATAACCGTATTATCACGTTTGCATGACAGTCAGGGTTTTCGCACGGAAGCGGCACGGCAGGAGGCCGATGTGCTTTGGTTGCGCTTGTTGCATGACATTACTCCTCAGGAAATATGCGCTTTTGAAGACTCAGAAGAGACTTTTTTTGCACATATGGGAAAGGTGTATGGGAGCATGGCGTGCAGGGCTGCCTACTGCCATGCATGGTCACGTGCCACAGCAAGAGAGCGCTGGCTTTGGCGCTTGAAGCCACAGGTTTTGCTCAAGGAAATCATGTATCACTGCGGCATTTTGTATAAAGTACAAGAGTGGAGATCAAGAAGAAGAATTATTGCGGAAAATGAGCGTGGTGAGCGTAAATGAAGCATTGTCTTTGTATTACGCATATCATTGAAGCGGCCTTTGGCGGGGCGGAAACTGTTGTGCAGACTCTTGCCCATACGCAACATTTGCAAGGGCATGATGTGCTGTGTGTCCTCATCCTTGCTGCATCCAATCGCCATAATGTGGATTTCTTTATTCAGGCTGGAATACCCCATGTCGTTGTAGAAAAGAAGCAGGGGGTATTGCCATGCAACGTGGACGGAAAAATTCGCATGGCGCGTTGCATCGCGGCAGAGCTACGCCCGCGCCGCCAGGGGATTGTTCATCTTCACTTGCCTCTTGCGGCTCAGGTGGGGCGGGTGGCAGATCTGATGGCCTCCTGCCCGTACGTGGTCGAAACAATTCACGGATACGCAGATTTTTATACTTCCTTTCTGTGGAAACGCTTCTTGTTTCCACTAATGCGCCGCTCTACAAAACAATTTTTCTGCGTCTCAGCCTCTTTGCAAGAGCGTATGCGCCAGGTTGCAAAAATTTCCTCCGCAGTAATTCCCAATGCCATGCGTTTGGTGGATTGTCCGCTTTCGGCCACTGATGCAAGGCGCGCTTTGCACATTCCTGATGATGCCTTTGTAGTCGGATACTGTGGTCGGTTGGAGCCGGAAAAAAATGTTACAACATTGCTTCGTGCGATGGCGCATGTTCCTGACGCACTTCTTGTTATTATTGGTGATGGAAGCCAGATGGATGCACTGCGCAGGCAATCAGCCGATATGGGAATTGCACCGTGCTTTGTAGGAATGTTGCCCAATGCAGCACGCTATTTTAAAGCTTTTGACGTTCTGTGCCTGCCGTCTCTTCATGAGGCCCAAGGTCTTGTGCTATTAGAAGCCATTGCCTTGCATGTGCCTGTTATTGGCAGCAATACGCAAGGCATAGCAGAAACACTTGAGCACGGACGTTACGGTTTGCTGCATGATCCACTGGATTTTATGCATCTTGCTGAACATATCAATTTTGTGAAGCATAATCGGGCATCAGCAATTGCAAAAACTGTCCTCGCGCACAAAAAACTTTCGCTGACCCTGCAACCGCAGCGCCAGGCACAGCTCTATGCTGAAGGTTATAGCGCTGTTCTTCATCCTCAAAAGCCCAAGGAGGCCCTGTCGAGGTTGAAGCATGCTGTTGCAACCTCCGGATACTATGCCACTTTCATAAAGGCCAGAGCTTACGTGAAACGCGTTTTGGGCAGAGTACGCCGCATGCTTCTAGCTTCGTCGGCTGTTCCGCGGAGCATCCCTTTCAGGGGACATGCTCCACTGTGTGTTATTATCGATCATGATGCTGGTGGCGGCGCCACAGCCTATCGTCAGCGCATGACAGAAAGCCTTTTGCAGCAAGGCCATGCAGTGCTTCTTTGGCAGTATATGGTGGGAGTTGGGGGCTACCTTTTTACATGGCGTTTGCAGCAGAAAGTGTGCACCTTTCGCGCACGACACCTTGAGCAAGCTTTGCTTTTTATTGAAGCCGCTACTCCCGAAAAGATTTTTTTTAACAACATGGCTGGTTGGCCCAGATTGGGCGATACGCTGCAGGGCGTGGTAAACTTATGTCGTGGCTCGACACAGTTGGAAATATTTCTCCATGATTATTTCATTTTGTGCCCTGCCTATCAGCTTCTTGATGTGTCTGGAGCATTCTGTGGAGTGCCTTCGGATATGTCTCGCTGTGACACATGTTTGCCCTGCCAGATTTCTGCAATGGCCCACAGGGACACCAGAATCGAAAAATGGCGTGCTATGTGGGCTCCCTTTCTAGATAAGGCGCAATGCATCATTGCTCCCGATGCCAGTGTGCAGGCATTGTTTGACAAGGTGTACCCGAACAGTGCGGAGCGAATCCTTATTGTGCCGCATTCTCCTTTATGCGATTGGTTGCCCCTTCCAGAGCAGAAAATTAAAAAAGAAGCTGTGGTGGGGGTGATTGGAAACATTACAAGGCCCAAGGGGGCGGGACTGGTGGAAGACTTGGTACGCCTCATGGAGCAGCAAGCAGTACCCATGCGCGTGGTTGTCATAGGAGTGCTAGAAAGCTCCTTGCGTCATCCCCTATTACACGTGACAGGGACTTATAATCATGATGATCTGCCGGACTTGCTTATCAAGCACGGCGTTTCCGCATGCCTGGTACCTTCTCCCTTACCGGAGACCTTTTGCTATGTGGCGCAGGAAATCGAGATGCTGGGACTGCCCTTGGTTTGCTTGGATTTGGGTGCTCAAGCAGTGAGGGCGCGTAACTATGTCAAGGGGCTGATTGCTCCAACCCCTGATGCTGCCGGCTGTCTTCAATCTCTCAGGAATTTGCACAGATTTAGCCTCTCAATTAGTTGAACTTATCGAAGTTGCCTCCTGCTGGACAAAATCAACGCGGCTGCCCGTGAGAAATCCATTCGTTATGGGCACCCCAACACATTGCACATCTGGTGGGCATCCATTAGTGATAGGCAAGCGCTTTTCTGGATACGCCAAAGTTGCGTATCGCGGGTCGATGAAAAATGCACATCGCTTTCATGTCCTTTTTGCCAGTACAAATTGTAGCCCTCCCCTAGAATAGGTCCATTGAAAAATAGAGATTTCTGATCAAGATTGCCTCACGGAGGGCACGAGGAAGAAGTCTCGATTTTCAGAAAGCCAAATCATTCGGATTTTGAAAGAAGCCGAAGGCGGTCGCAAGGTCGTTGATATTTGCCGTGAAAACGGCGTGAGCCAAGCCAACTACTACCAGTGGAAGGCCAAGTTCGGCGGCATGGAAGCTTCGGATATCCGCAGGCTCAAGGAGCTTGAAGAAGAGAACAGCAAGCTCAAGCGCATGTTCGCCAATCTCAGCCTCGAGAACGAGGCCTTGAAGGACGTCATTGCAAAAAAAGCTTTGAGGCCAGCCGAGAAGCGCGATCTGGCGGATTTCATGCACAGCGAGCATGGCCTCAGTGAGCGGCGGTCATGCGCTGCGCTGGGGCTTAGCCGGACAGTGTACCGGTATGAGCTCAAACCGAGAGATGATTCGCCGATCATTGAAGCGCTCCTGGGACTGGCCGACAGGTATCCTCGTTACGGTTTCGGCAAGCTGTTCGCGGTATTGCGCCGACACGGTTTTCGCTGGAACCATAAACGCGTCTACCGGGTATATTGTCTTTTAAAGATGAACCTCCGGCGCAAAGGCAAGAAGCGCCTGCCCTCGCGAAACCCGCAACCACTGGCGGTTCCGCCATGCGCGAATGTCTGCTGGTCCATTGACTTCATGCATGACGCATTGGCTAGCGGTCAAAGGTTTAGGACTTTCAACGTGCTGGACGACTTCAGCCGTGAGTGTTTGACGATCGAAGTTGATACGAATTCGCCAGCGGCAAGAGTCTTGCGGGTTTTGGACCGAATAGTGGCTTGGCGCGGGCTGCCTGCCAAATTGAGAATGGATAACGGGCCGGAGTTGGTTTCCGTGCTGCTGGCCGACTGGGCCGAGAAGGACGGCGTGGCATTGGAGTTCATCCAGCCAGGCAAGCCCACACAGAATTCGTACATTGAGCGGTTCAACAAGACCTATCGGGAAGAGGTTCTGGACTTCTACCTGTTCAAATCCCTTACAGAAGTGAAGGAAATTACGGAGAACTGGCTGCGGCAGTACAACGAGGAGCGACCCCACGAATCTCTTGGCGATTTGCCCCGGCAGAGTTCCTCATGAAAAATTCACCCAAGGAAGTCTCTACTTTTGCATGGCACTAACTTGGGGAGGTTTACAATACTTTTAACTTTTTCATATACGGATAATCATAATGTTTAATAGCACTCAGCGCATCTGCAAACCCCATCCAGCTTCGTTTCGTGACCCTGATGGATATGTTTTTGAACAAAATGGGATCTATTATCGCCTCGTGTCCGCTTCATATGCCGCAACTTATACCGCATTGATGGAGAGTGGCTGCTATGCAGCATGCATTGAACAAAAACTTTTGCTTCCCCATGAAGATGTAAGTGTTGCATTTGCGTGTGCTGAGGGTGAAAAAGTTTTGCTCCCAGAGCAAATTTCCTGTGTCAGTTATCCTTATGAATGGAGCTTCAGCCAACTTCGATCCGCTGCCCTGTGTACGCTCGAAATCCTTCAGTTGGCCCTTGCGCATAACCTCACACTGAAAGATGCATCCGCTTATAATGTAACCTGGCATCATGGTCGCATGATCTTTTTGGATACACTTTCATTCACGGTTTATAATGAAGGCCAACCTTGGGCAGGTTACAGGCAGTTTTGTTCGCATTTTCTTGCACCACTTGCGCTGATGCACCATACAGATATGCGGTGTAACTCCTTATTTTTGCGACACCTAGATGGCATTCCTCTTGATTTAGCTGTCAAACTGTTGCCTTGGCATACAAAACTATCCCCATCGCTGGCTTTGCATATTCATGCCCACGCTTCGTTACAAAGCAAGAATGCAGATACCAGAAAAAAAGTCGCTGTTACTGTCAGTAAGAAAACGCTGAGTAACCTTTTTGAGAGCCTCCATCACCTGATTCTTGGTTTGAAAACACCAAAGGTGAAGACCGAGTGGAGCAGCTACTATAGCGATACTAATTATTCAGAGGCTCAAGCAAATCAAAAACAAACCATTATAACTGGATGGTTGCAAAGGTTAAATCCAACGCGAGTGCTAGATTTGGGTAGTAATGACGGTTTCTATAGCCGGGTTGCAGCAGACCATGCCCAGGAAGTTCTGTCTGTCGACATCGATCCCATAGCCGTTGATGCAAATACACAGCGATGCTTTGCAGAAAGTTCCACGCGCATTCACCCTGTTCTTGCAGATATTACCACACCATCACCGGGCATTGGATGGAATGGTGCTGAGCGTGCATCGTTTTTTGAACGCATGCAGGCCGACTGCGGTATGGCGCTAGCCTTGGTACACCATCTCGTTGTTGGCAACAATGTTCCGCTTACTAGCGTCTTCAAGTGTTTACGCCGCTTGGCTCCAGTATGGATTGTAGAATTTGTGAGCAAGGAAGATTCGCAGGTGCAACGATTGCTGTGCAATAGGCCAGATATTTTCCCGCAATATACACAACAGGGCTTTGAACAATGTGCCCAAGAGTTTTTCACCATTGAATTCTCACATCAGATAACCGACGCACACCGCACACTCTACCTTTTACGTGTGTGCGCAAAGGGAGAGTAAATGTTGCATAAGTCTTACGAACGAGTGCCTGAATGGGTTCGCCTATTTGCTCGCCTTCTGGGCGTGGCGATACCGCTTTGCTGCCTATTTACGGTGTTCAATCCAGCATTAATCTTTTTTCAACAAGACTTATATCCCCTTGCAGCTTCGTTCTGGATGAATTTGCTGGGAATAGGACTTGCAACCGCGCTGGGTTTGTCTGTAACTCTTCTTCCTTTACAATTTGGCCTGTATCGATGGAAAGGCAGGGCTGTAACGCATGTTGCCCAAGCATTCCTGTCAGCCTGCTTTGTTGTTTTTTTCTTTGCAACAGTTTTTTATCCTCAAGCCAGCCCTCTACAGGATGGTTCCACAGCGACCGAGCCAACTGTTCTTGATATGCTCTCGTTGTACATTGGATATGGCATCGCTATTTTTGCAACCACCGTCTTCGCTCTTAAGCAAGCGGCTCTGCTCCGACGCCTTGCGTTCATGGCTGGTTTGTTTTGTTTTGGCCTGAGCACCTATGTAGCTGCAATAACAGTTTATCAGGAAAGCCAAATCACCTACCTTTCTGAAGAAACAGATCTTTCTTTTGGGAGCAAAAAAAATATTATCGTTATTGTAGCGGATATGCTTCAAGGCACATCAGTGGAAAAAGTTCTGGAGTTGTATCCAGAGTTGAAAGAACAACTCCCCGGCTTTACGGCTTATACGAGGGCTATAAGTCCCTTTCCTTTTACAAGCTTCGCTCTACCGGCCATCCTCAGTGGCAAAGTATACGCTTCTGACGAAGAAGTGCCCACATTCAGAAAAAATCTTAATGCCGCACACGCAGATTCCTTTATCACGGATGCGCAGAAGGTCGGTTATGATTTGCTTGAACTTGGCTTTATGCACTTATCACATATCCGGGTAAGAAGCGAAAATCCTTGGGAATTAAGCTTCGAGTACCTCGCACATGTGATTGATTTGAGCATGTTACGTAATTTCAGGAAAAAATTTTTCAGATTTGATGCTTTTAGTATACGCATTTCATCAGAAGTGCTTAAATGGAAAGAGCAAGGTGCATATGGCTTCAACAAACTTCTAAAGCAATCGATCGGACATGTCGAAAATAAGCTTATATTCCAGCACAACCTTCTTCCACATGCTCCAAGCGTTATATGGGAAAAGGCCAATGGAAGAGTGACTTGGCAACCAGCACAGCAAGAGGGACAAGAAACTTACATCCAAGAAATCCGCTTTTTTGTACAGCAACTTGGTGATCTGTGTTCTCACCTCCAGCAACTTGGGATTTATAACGATTCTTTGATTATCATTGTAGCAGATCACGGAACGTATCTCAAATATGCTGGCATTACATCAACAGACGACTTTGATGGCGAAAAAAACGTTTTTTGGAGACAGCCAGGCCAGCAATATAACTCTGCTATATTTGTCAAGCGTCCCGGCGCAGAGAATACACCTGCGAATCTTTCGCGAAGCACACAAACAACTTTAGTTGCCAGAAAGATTATCCGAAAGGAGCTTGGTTTGCCCGAGATGCCCCTTGAGAATGCCGGGATTCCTGTAGTTGCCTTAATAGATCCTAACGCAAAATTGTCTCCTTTCTTCTCTGCTGCAAGTCATCATCTTACGGAGGTGGTAGATGGCTTGAGCTCTCTTCCAGCGCTGATGTGTGATCCAAAACGCGCAATTATCGATTACACAAGAATTGCGCCAGCCCAAACTCTTCCATTGCAAAACATCCAAACCTTTTCAGGATTGACTGCGAAAGAACCCGGCGGTGCGTGGATTCACGGCGATCGTGGCGACATGGCTCTGGATCTTTCCCAACACCCCAAAAGCACTGATGCCATACTGGCATTTTCTATCGAACCATTGGTGAACCCACAACACCCAATGCAACGACTTCAGGTTGAAGCAAATGGAACCTCACTCGTGGAGATGCGCGTTAGTACTGGGATGACAAAAGCTCAAATCACGCTTCCCTCTTCTATACTCGAATCTGCACAAGGGAAAATATTGTTAACTTTCAAAGCCCTTGATGCTGTTTCGCCAAAAATTCTTGGAATGTGGGATTTTGACGGCAAAGTTAGTGTCTTTTTTAGAGATGTGACCCTACTCAGCAACTGATGCACCTCTGTCACAACGTAAGGCAGCTGATAAAAGCTTCACAAAATACAGGAGAATAATATGCCTACTCTCGCTTTCAAATCTACTGTCTACGCCGTTGCGGCTTGTTTTGTCATGGCAACACCTGCCCACGCGTACATTGACCCTGGAACGGGTAGTATGCTGTTGCAGGGCTTGGCTGCGGGCTTACTTGGGGTAGGCGTCTTTTGGAGAAGAATTGTAGCTTTTTGCAAAGACATTTTTCAAAAGCGTTAGCCTGCGTCGACAACCTGTGTGACATAGCACGGATTATTGCTTCGCCCCCCCTGTGGAGAATTGTTCACTGACCTGCATGAAGTCAATGAATCAACAGACATTCGCGCATGCGGACTGCATCGTGAACGATTGGAAAGATGATCTTGCCGCCCGCGTCGAGAACGGCCTTCATCGCATTGTCGCATATCCACGAAGGGAGGAATGAACTTGCCCACTGACCTGCCCGGCACTTTTCAGACCGGCCGAAACTTGAGATAGTTTTCTCCCTCAACCACGAGGGAACCGATGAAAAAGGGACGATTTTCCGAAGAGCAGATGGTCGGCATTCTGCGAGAAGCTGACCGTAGTCCAGTGGCCCAGGTGGCCAAGAAGCATGGAATCAGCGAGCAGACGATCTACGCGTGGCGCCAGCGGTTCGCAGGCATGTCCGCCGATGACGTGAAGCGGCTACGCTTGCTGGAACAAGAGAACACGCGGCTGAAGAAGATACTTGCGGAACGGGACCTTGAAATCGAGGTCATGAAGGAAATCGCTGCAAAAAAATGGTAGGCCCACCCGTCCGACGCATCCAGGTGGCATACGCTAGGAGTCGCGGACTTTCACAACGCAGGAGTGTGCGCTGTCATCCACTTCCCGGTCGTCGCTCCACTGCGAGTCACGGCTGGAGGCTCGGGACAAGTCCCTGATGGCGGCGATGTCAGGTCTAGCTGCGACGTATCAGCGCTTTGGATATCGCCGGATCAACGTGTTCATGGAGCGTCTGGGTCATGTCATGGGTGCCGACAAGGCGTTCCGGCTTTGGTGCAAGGCCGGGTTACAGGTACCCAGGAAGCGGCCTCGGAAGCGGATTGCAGCGTCCCGTCTGCGACCACAACTGCCGATGGGTGCAAACGAACTGTGGGCGTACGACTTTGTCTACGACGCCTGTGCAAATGGTCTGCAGATCAAATGCCTGACCGTGGTGGACGAATACACTCGCGAATGCCTGGCCATAGACGTTGCCGGGAGCATCAGGTCGGGCCGGGTGATTGAGGTGCTGTCCCGCCTGTCGAAGGCTCTGCTCAAATGGGCGGCTCGGGAGTCTCTGAATCTGGCTCTGATTGAGCCTTGCAAGCCCTGGTAGAACGGTTTGAACGAGAGTTTTAACGGCAAATTTCGCGACGAATGCCTGTCAATGGAATGGTTCCGGTGTCGGGCCGAGGCGTGCGTAGTGATCGAGGAATGGAGGCGGCACCACAACTCCGTTCGCCAACATTCAAGCCTGAACAACATGACGCCCGAACACTTTTGTCGGCAGCAGGGAAAAAACCTGAACCGTGGGGAAACCCTCAAGAATTGAGTGGTCCGAAGAAACCCGGCAGGTCACCCGGTGATGCGCAGGATGCGCCGAGCTCCCGTGACGGTTGCGCATTCGGTCAACACGTTGATGCTCAACAGTTCCATAAGCAAGGAGAAACGGCCTTTGCTCTCAGCCCATGGCACTTTGACCTGCAGCACGCCGTGCTCAGGGCAGTCCACTCGCGGAATCCGTGTGCTCAGGAACGTCTTGAACTGGCACGTGTCCAGATGACGACAGGTCCGTGGCTCGGCATGGTCGCGGCAAGTCAGACCCCGTCCGCAAATCGGCACGCATATCGGACTCCATGGCTGCGCTCAACTCGGATGTCCACCCGGCCTTCGAACGTGTCCAGTTTAACAGCCTCGACAAACCATGGCTCGGCCAAGCCGAGAATCCGCGAATACAGGACTGTGTCCTTCATGGGAGTCCTCCGTGGAGGACTTTAGCCGGTCAGCTACCCACGGAAAACCCGGAAGAGCCAGATTAAGGGCCATGAGTTGAAATTCCCGCGACAAGAGCAACCGATTTCTATAGGGTTTTCTGGCAAGCTAGCTACATGATAAGTCCAGAAAATCAGCTACAAGCCGAAGTGGTGTAAATACAAATGCAACAAGACGTAATCGGTGTCACGTTCGATGTGCAAATCAATAGCGGTACAATATCTATAAAGCCACAGCGCGCTCATTTTTGGCAACGTCCTTACGCATGCTGTACCTTCGCTTCCATGGTTTCTCGCCACGATAGCCATGTGCGTATAAAAAACATTAATGCACGATGAATATCTTAATATTGCCTTTGTGTACGACGTCATTGTCTTTGACCATGGTGACATCGTGAGCATATGTTCAAAAAACAAAGTCACACCAATCGATGAAATGTCAGATATAATACATGTGTATCATGTAGAAAATAAAGAAAATTTGGCTAAGAAGATTAAAACACTGCTTGAAGATGCATACGGCTGGGCACATATTGGTTGATTTTTGCATCTCTTCCAAAAGCGACTCTCGGCCCGCACAGCATGCGCTGGAAGTGTTTCTCGCCGATTTGTCATACTTGTTTCTCCATTGAGTGCCAAAGTGATTGAGGCCTGCAACTAGACAGGCTTATTTCAGCATGTATGCAAAGTGGGTCCTGTTGACCTTGCCCTCGCATGGGCTTTTTTCGGTTGTTCACCATTAAGTTGGCAATGAACTCGCTCCCCATTCTCTCACGTTTAAGGGGGCATAGCCCTTGGTCCTCGTCTTGGCCAGATAGCTGGCCCACTCCACGCATCTCTCGATGTCTCGTTCATAGCAGGCATCATGACGATCCAGGTGGATGAAGTCAGGATGTGAGCTACCATCTCTGCTTCTGTTGCATCTCTTTAATAATCCAGGATAATTGATCCCCAATGCTCTCTGCCAAAGGGCATCAGCCTTCTCCATGTGGTTCCAGCTGTGGCATGTGAGATTTCCATTTAGCAGCAGCATTACGTGGTAATGCTGGTGTTTTTCTCTGGATTGTTCACGTGCCCAGACGTACTGGAAGGCTATCCCCTTGCGGGATAAATAGCGTGTAAAGCTGTTGAAAAAACGCTGAATGTCGTCATTTCCACGGGATGAATAGAAGTCTCTCGGATATCGTAAGTCAAAGCGAATGAAGAGCACTCTGCTGAATCTACTCGTCATGTATTCAATGCGGTCAATGATGGCATCGAGGATATCACGACGACAGGGTTTGTCGTCATATGCTTGAACTGGGTAGCCTCTGTAGGTATTTTCTGTGATAAACAAGGTGTACTCCTTTGTTTGGCTATTGAATTAATGAGATGTGTTATTTGTTACACAAAAACAAGCCGACACTTGTGATGTCGGCTCTTGCTATGGCTAGATTTGGCTAGCTGTTGATGTGTTGATATTGCTTGGGATTAGTGCGTGTGTTTAACTGCTGATCATTGTTTATATGTATATGTATGAGTGTTGATATTTTTATGTATGTGATAATGGTAAGTTGTGTTTATGTATTAAGTAAGATATGTAATTAATACTATTAATAATATATAGATATAAGAGAGATAATACCATTTTAGCATGTGTAGTTGTGGAATATAAAATCGATATATTTGGTGTTTATGTGTTTAAAATAGATTGCTGCTGAAGTTTTTGTATGATGGTTTTTTGTCAGACTTATTTTTTACATACTGTGTATACAGAGATGGTATTCGCCTGACACTGCTGCCGTGTTTGGTGTAACCCCCAGATAACGTACAGAATTTTTCGCACATTCAAAAAATGGAAGTAGCCCGCCAAGTTGGTAAGGTTGGTCAAGACCAATCAACCACCATACCACCAAGGAAGGCTACGAGATGAGCAGTACCAAGGAGCAGGGTAAAAAGAAACTGTCCGTGCTCGCCGTGGATGAGGCAGAATTGCGGGGGCATGTGGCTGAGGTTGTCCGGCAGAGCGTGGAGGACACCCTGAACGGCCTTCTTGATGCTGAGGCCGACGCCTTGTGTCAGGCCCGGCGCTACGAACGCAATGCGCAGCGGGCCAGCACCCGGTCGGGAAGCTATCAGCGCGAACTCCAGACCACGGCTGGAACCGTCCGTCTCAAGGTGCCCAAGCTGCGCCACGTGCCGTTTGAAACCGCCATCATAGAGCGTTATCGACGCCGTGAAAGTTCCGTGGAAGAGGCTCTGGTGGAGATGTATCTGGCAGGCGTTTCCGTGCGCCGGGTCGAGGACATCACGGAAGCTCTGTGGGGCAGCCGTGTCAGCCCGAGCACCATAAGCGATCTGAACCAGAAGGTTTTCGAGCGCGTGGATGCCTGGCGCAACCGCCCGCTGGTTAGCGAATACCCGTATGTCTTCGTGGACGGCATCTGGCTGAAGCGCTCATGGGGTGGCGAGGTTCAAAATGTGTCGGTCCTCGTGGCCATCGGCGTCACGACCGACGGATATCGCGAAATTCTTGGCGTGGCCGAAGGGGCACGAGAGGACGCCGAGAGTTGGCGACAATTTTTGCGTGGTTTGCGCAGTCGCGGCCTCACCACGATCCGCTTGTTGGTGTCCGACAAAAGCCTTGGGTTGCTGGAGGCTTTGGGCGAATTCTATCCCGAAGCGCAATGGCAACGTTGCATCGTGCATTTCTACCGGAACGTGCTGCACACCGTGCCACGAGGCAAGGCCAAGGATGTGGCGCGCATGCTCAAGGCCATCCATGCCCAGGAAGACAAGGAGGCCGCACGGCAAAAGACCGCGGAAGTCGTAAACAAACTGCGTACCATGCGGCTTGAAAAGGCATCCCGGATCGTGGAAGACGGATGCGATGAAACCCTGCCGTTTTACGGATTTCCTCCGGAACATTGGCGCCATATCCGCACGAACAACCCTCTGGAACGCCTGAACCGGGAAATCCGACGCCGCACCCGCGTGGTTGGCAGTTTTCCGGATGGTCACGCCGCCCTCATGCTTGTGGCGGCCCGATTGCGCTACATGTCAGGCCAGAAGTGGGGCACGGAACGATACCTCAATATGCGCCTGTTGCAGGAGTGAAAAGAAGAGACAACACCGCGCCAACTGGCGGCTACTGAAAGTGCGCAAAATTCTGGACACTACCAACCCCCACCGGAGGGTCGATAGCTATTTTGGGCTTGCTGACTCGTCCGGCACCGGGAGAGCTTTTCTTGACTTCGGACTAAGCTCTAGCTAAGTCTAAATGGACAAGGAGTATCGTATGGAGGTGGCTATGAATATCGTCCCCATGCATCAGGCCAAGAGCTCTCTGTCGCAGTTGGTAAAACGTGCGGCAGGTGGTGAAACCATTTTCATCGGCAGCTATGGTCGAGCAGAGGCCGTCCTTAAGTCGGCCGCAAGTGCTAAGCCTAAAAAGCGCCTTGGTCTTCTGAAGGGCAAGCTGAAAGTCCCCGACGATTTCGACACTCCTCTGCCGCCGGAACTTCTCGCGGCGTTTGAAGGGAGCGAGGAATGAGACTGTTGCTGGACACCAACGCGCTGCTCTGGGCGTTGACCGATTCCCCGCGCATTGAGCCTGTTCGGGAGCTGTTGCTTGCTGATGAGAACGAGGTCTTTGTCAGTTCCGTGTCTTGGTGGGAGATCGCCATCAAGACACGCATCGGCAAACTTGATGCCGAGTTGTCCGTGCTTCGTGCCGCAGCGCAGGAGAGCGGCTTCCTTGAGCTTCCCCTTCTTGGTGCGCATGCAGAGATGCTCGCGACCCTTCCGAGGCACCACAACGACCCCTTTGACCATATGCTGGTCTCCCAGGCTATGGCCGAACCCATGCGGCTGATTACCGGCGACACGGTGCTCTCCAGTTACACGCCGCTGGCGCTCCAAATTTGAAGGCGTTAAGGGGGACGTGCCTCTCGCTGAGCGTGCGGGGGGCATTCACTTGCCCCTGTCTTGCCTGTGGGAAGCCGGACAAGCAATTGGGGGGGCAAAGGACCGGAGGTGTGTGGTCCGCAGGTGATGCCATGTTGCCACGTTTGACCGACGAGTTGACGGTGTCGAGGCGTGGCAGGCAGACTTGACGAGTCGTGGGTTCTGTTGGCTGTATCTGTAATTTCAGTGTGTTAGACGTCTTGGCAGGGCTTGGCGTCATGGGTTGAGTATCGTTTCAATTTTTCAATGAAAACGCTGTGTTGGGAGTTTTTGGGTGTGTCTAGCTAGAGCCTTCCCCTTTAGGGGAAGGCTCTAGCAATTGGCAGGTAGGTGCGCGGGTAAGCCGAGGAGGGGGCTATTTGCTGAGTCTGCCCTGTAGGCTCATCGCTGCGGCCCTGATAGTATCGGGGCTGAGGTGCGAGTAACGCTTGGTCATCTCAAGCGTGGTATGCCCCATGAGTTCGGCGACGGTATACAGCGGTGTGCCGCTTTGCACGAGCCAACTGGCGAACGTGTGGCGCAGGGTATGGAAGACCACGCGTTGCCTGGTGTCGCTGACCCCTTCGTTGAGACCAAGTTGCTCGACGACGCGCTCGAAGGTGTCGGATACCCAGTTGCGCTTGGCTCCGTTCTGGGCCGGGAAGACGTACTCTGTGCCGTTCGGGACCTGGGAGCGCTCCGTGAGCATCGCCCGGACCTCGTCGGTCATGTACGCATGCCTGCTGTGTTTGTTCTTGGGGTCGCGGATGTAGATGGTCGCTGCAGTGAAGTTGAGGTCCGTCCAGGTGAGCGCATGGATTTCACCGGCCCTGAGGCCGCAGAAGAGGGAGAGTAGGGCGCTGTCGTGGGTGTCCTGCGATCTTTTCTTGAGCTCCGCGAGTAGGGTGCTTGCTTCGGATTCCGTCAGGAAGCGCATCCGCCTGTTGTCCTTGCGAGGTTTCTTGATGCGCGTGCAGGGGCACTCTCCGCTCACGATTTCATGATTCCGGGCCATGCCCCAGACTTGGGAGATAAGTAACCGTCCAGACAACCCCACCTTTTCAGGCGAGCGGTCATCAAGTAGACATCAGTGAACTGGCTTAGACCGGGTTGTTCTTTGACATGCCTTGCGGCAGCAGGGCCTTGAGGTCGTCCTGGCTGC
>NZ_VSMK01000440.1 GCF_011682075.1 Nitratidesulfovibrio liaohensis | reverse complement strand
GGCCCGCGAAAGCACGGCCCCGGCGGATGCCGCGCGGGAGGGCGAAGCGCCATCGCCCGCGCTGGTGCTGGCCGACTGCGACGTGGACGCATCGGACCTGCACCTGCTGCTGGCACCCGTGGTGCGTGAACGGCACGACTTTCACAGCGGCGTGCTGGCCCGCATCGACGCGGCCCTCTGCACAGGCTGCGGCACCTGCACCGCAGCCTGTCGCTACGGCGCCCTGAACGCGCCGCCGCATGTGGCACGCGAAATGTGCGAAGGCTGCGCCGCCTGCGCCCACGTCTGCCCGGAAGGGGCCGTGGTGCTGGATGAACGCCACTGCGGCGAATGGTACGTTTCCGACACCCGCTTCGGCCCCATGGTGCACGCGGCGCTCGGCATCGGCGAGGAAAATTCCGGCAAGCTTGTCAGCACGGTGCGCAACCGCGCTCGCGAAATCGCCGAATCGCTGGGCGCGCGCACCGTGCTCATCGACGGCTCTCCGGGTGTAGGCTGCCCGGTCATCGCCTCGCTGGCCGGGGCCGACACGGCCTTGCTGGTAACGGAACCCACGGTCTCGGCCCTGCACGATCTGGAGCGGGTACATGCCCTGACCAGACATTTCGGCGTGCGCGCCGCAGTGCTGCTGAACAAGGCGGACATCCACACCGGCATGGCTCGCCAGATGGAGGCATACTGCGCGGGACACGGGCTGCCCCTGCTCGGCAGCCTGCCCCATTCGCCGACATTCATGGCCGCGCAGTTCGCCGGGCTTTCCGTGCCGGAATTCGCGCCCCATGCCGAAGGCGTTCTGTTCCGCGAGGTATGGAACAGCTTGCAGGCCATGACGACCACGACAACAGAGGCCTGACGGCAGCCGCCCACATCCCCGGCGGAACGCGCTCCACAATCGCCACCCTGCCTGCCCTACCCGTGCGGAATGGCACACCAAGGACAGCGCCCTTCTTTGCCGCAACATCCGTGTTTTTCCGAATCCCATCGACATGACATGAAAACCTGCGGTCCGTCAGCCGGACCGCAGGTTTTTCCTTACCCGCAAATCTCGTGCGATTGACAGAAAACGCACGGCGGCGCTATAGTCGCATGTGTAAATTTTCTAAAGATATTCGTGATCTGCGCGCAGGCCGCAGGGCGGAAAGGCCCCTCGGAGAAGCCTGAGGCGGAGACCGGCCACAGCGAGGTTCGTGATGCAAGACGATGTCGAACACCTGCTGAAACGGCACCAGGACGCCATGGAGCGCCATGAACGCACCATGCGCGAGGCCGAACGCAAGCGCCGCAGCGAAGAGGAGCGCCTGGAGCAGGCCTACGCGGCCTTGCGCGAGCGTCTTGCCGTCCAGCCCGACCCCGACGCCGGGGACGTGGTGCTGCCGCCCCCGCCCGGCATGGCCGGGCCTTCTCAGGGCACCCTTGGCGGGCTGCTGGGCAGTCTGCGCGCGCTGCTGTTCTGATTTTTCGCCATCAACGTGGCAAAACGCCGCCACCGGAATCGACCGGTGGCGGCGTTTTTTCCATGCCGCACAAAAGGCTGCCGCCCGCATGCCCGTCATGCCTCAAGGCGGGGCAGACCGTGTTTTTCAGACATGCACCAGAAGCGTGGGGGGCTACCGCCCCCGCAACTGCCGCTTGTCCCCAACCCGGATGGTCACGCGTTCCTTGTCGAAGTATTCCAGAAGCGGAATCACGTACTTGCGCGAAAGGCCGCCCGACAGTTCCTTGAACCCCGCCGGGTCCAGGTCGTCGTGGGTGTCGAACCATGCGGCCACGCGGGCCTTCAGGTCCGCCATCACCGGGCCGGGGAAGTACAGCCCGTCCTTCACCTTCACCAGTTCCCCGGCGTCCTGCAGCAGCTTGAACACCGCCGCAGCTTCCTTGAATTCCAGCCCCAGCGGGTCCAGCACGTCCTTCACGTTGGGCGGGCTGCTGCCCCCTTCCGCGTAGGCGGCGCGAATCTTGGCGCGCAGCCCCTCCTGGTCCGAGGCCAGCGACACCTTGTGCCCCGGCAGGCGCAGCACGTCGCCTTCGGCCACCAGTTCGCCCGCCTTCAGCAGTCGCTCGACGATGAAATGCACCAGTTTGGGATGCAGCCCGCGCCCCCACCCGGCGGCCAGCGCCCCGCGCGCCATGCCGGGCTTGAGCGGTTCGCGGGCGTGGTATTCCGCCGCGCG
>NZ_VSMK01000439.1 GCF_011682075.1 Nitratidesulfovibrio liaohensis | reverse complement strand
ATGGCCACGCCGTAGCACAGCCGGGGCAGGCGGGCGTTGGCGGTGGCGGGCACGTAGTCGAAGCGGCCGGTGACGGCCAGCAGTTCGACGGACACCCGCAGCGAGCGCAGCACCGCGCGCAGTTGCGGCAGGTGGAAGGCCAGCACCCCAAGGGCGTACACGCCGCCGGCAAGGCTGGTCCAGATGAAGGCGCGGAACACGGTTTCGGCGCCCAGGAAGGCACCGGCGGCGGCCAGCAACTTCACGTCGCCCGCGCCCATGACCCGCAGCAGGAAGGGGATCAGCATCAGGCCGAGCCCCAGGCCGAAACCGGACAGCGAGAAGAGCAGGCCGTCCCACGAGCCGGAAAGGCCGCCGGTCCAGGCGCCCAGCGCCGCGTTGGCCGCAACGCCCGCCAGCATGGCGGGAAAGGTGAGCCAGTTGGGAATGCGCATGGCGCGCAGGTCGGTGGTCACGGCCACCAGCAGCACGACGGCGAGGGGGGCGGCAAGGATGGGGTTCATGGGGCTCTCCTCTTGTGTGGCCAGGGAAACGGGGTGCCGTCGTTTCCGGGCGGACTGCCCTTTCGGCGGATGCCGATTCGGGCGGGTTCTCCATCGCAAGGTCCGCGCTTTCGATGGCGAAGGGGCCGGGGGTTCGCCCCGGCCCCTCCGAGTGCAGCGTGGCGGGAAGCCGAGTCGCCGTCGCGGGATGTTACGAGCCGGGGGTGGGCATCTTGGAATCGATGTACGAGAAGGTAGAGCTGACCTTGGTGCCGAGGGCGGTGACGGCGGCGACGATGACGGCGGCGATGAGGGCGGCGATGAGGCCGTATTCGAGGGCGGTTGCGCCTTCTTCGTCACGGATCAGGGCAGTGATGGACTTCAGCATGATCTTACTCCTTTCGGGAATTTGCGCGATTATAAACGGGCCTACGAACCGGGGGTAGGCATCTTGGAGTCGATGTACGAGAAGGTGGAGCTGACCTTGGTGCCGAGGGCGGTGACGGCTGCCACGATGACGGCGGCGATGAGGGCGGCGATGAGGCCGTATTCGAGGGCTGTGGCGCCTTCTTCATCATTGATCAGGCGGGCGATGATCTTCGACATGGCTGTTCTCCTGCGATTCGTTCTGTTGATGTCTGCTGCGGTCGCGCCGTGGGCTACGAGCCGGGGGTGGGCATCTTGGAATCGATGTACGAGAAGGTGGCGCTGACCTTGGTGCCGAGGGCGGTGACGGCGGCGACGATGACGGCGGCGATGAGGGCGGCGATGAGGCCGTATTCGAGGGCGGTAGCGCCTTCTTCGTCACGGAACAGAGTGGTGATGCGTTCAAACATGATGTCTCTCCTGCGTCGGGGGCTGTTGGGTTGGCCGGGGGGCCGTTGTTGACTCCCATTCAGCAACCCGCGTGCCAAGGCGAGTCGTGCAGAATGTAATACGCGTTAACATTCTGAAACAGTATGGAATATTTTTTTGCACGGCCCGGAATGGGCTGTTAGAGGCAGGGTTTGCGGGGCGCTTGGGCGGGGCGCAGGGGCACACCGCCGGGAAGGAATCCACAAATCTTGGAGTCGGGCAGGTGGAGGCACGGGCGCTGCTGGCACGGGGCGGTGGGCGCGGGGCAGGAAGTTCAATGGCGCAGGCGTGCTGGAAGAGAATCTAGGATTCTTGGATCGAGATGCGAACGGGGGATGGCAGCAGGGCCCGGATGCGGCCTTGGGGCGTGATGGGCCAGCGTATCCGGGGGGGGCGGGGCACTGCCGTGAAACGTGGCGGGGGGATGCAATGCGCGGGAGGGCCGTGCCCATTGCGGGGCGCGGCGGAAGAAAATCTAGGATTCGTGGATCAGGGGCAGGCCGTTGCGCGGCTTGATGCCGTGCTTCTGCAACTTGGCCCACAGGTTCTTGGGCGTCAGCCCCAGCAGCACGGCTGCTTCGGTCTGGCGGCCTTCTGCGCGGCGCAGGGCATCCAGCAGCAGGTTGCGTTCGACCATGCGCATGGTTTCGCGCAGGTCGATGGGGCCGGTAAGGGCCGCCGCCGCGAAGGCGTGGGTGGAGGACGCGCCCGCCGACATGCTGGCTGAGTGCGTGCCAATCGGGGATGCGCTGGTGGGCGGCAGGGGGGCGCCCGGCCCGAATGCGGCGGGGGCATGGCCGGACGTGTGCCCGATCATGCGCCCGCCCGTGTGCCC
>NZ_VSMK01000438.1 GCF_011682075.1 Nitratidesulfovibrio liaohensis | reverse complement strand
GCGCGATGCGCCCCAGGCAGGGCCGACACGGGCCGGACCGGGGCGCGCGGCGTCCCCGGCAGTTGGCGGCCCGCGCACCGCACGCCGCACGCAGGGGGACGGATGTTCCTGAACGAACACCAGAGCAAGAAGCTGTTCGCCGCGGCGGGGATTGCCGTCCCCGCCGGGGATTGTCTGGGGCCGGAAGACGTGGACGCGTATGCGCCGCCGTTTCCCGGCCCCTGGTACGTCAAGGCGCAGGTGCTTACCGGCGGGCGCGGCAAGGCGGGCGGCGTGCTGCGGGCCGATACGCCCGATGCGTTGCGCGCCACCGCACGGACCATCCTGGGCATGACCATCAAGGGTCACGCCGTGCCCTTCGTGCGGGTGGAACCGGCCACGGACATCCGCAAGGAATGCTACCTGTCGTTCATGCTTTCGCGCCAGCGGCGCGAGATGCTGCTGACCACCAGCCACCGGGGCGGCATGGAGGTGGAGGCCACGGCGGACAGCCGCAAGCCGTTGGTGCAGCGGGTGCCGCTGGACGCGGGCCTGCGCGAACACCACCTGCGGGCGGCGTTCTTCGAACTGGGGGCGGACCCGGCAGGCTGGGCGGGCTTTCGCGACCTTGCCGAGCGCCTTTTCCGGGCAGTACGCGACGATGGCCTGCTGCTGGCGGAAATCAACCCGCTGGTGTTCACCGGGGCAGGACAGTGGGTGGCCCTGGATGGCAAGGTTGAACTGGACGACAACGTGGTGGACCTGCGGCCCGACCTGCAGGGCTACTACACGCCGGAACACCACGGCGCGGAGGAAAACGCCGCGCGCGATGCCGGGCTGAGCTACGTGGGCCTTTCCGGCTGGGTGGGCCTTCTGGTCAACGGCGCGGGCCTTGCCATGGCCACCATGGACCTGCTGAACTTTTCCGGCCTGCCCGCCGCCAACTTCATGGACCTTGGCGGCGCGGCGGACGGCGCGCGCATGCGTCGGGCACTGGATCTGCTGTTTGCCAATCCGCAGGTGCGGGCGGTGTTCATCAACCTGTTCGGGGGCATCGTGTCCTGCGCCGGGGTGGCCCGCGCGCTGATGGAGGCTCTGGGCACGGAACGCGCCGCCCAGCCCGTGGTGGTGCGCATGGCCGGGCACGAATCGGCCGAGGGGCGCGAACTGCTGCGCGCCTTTGCCCATCCGGACGTGATCATCGCCGACGAGGTGGCCGACGCGCTGGACGCCCTGCGGCGGCTGGACGAGGCCCATCGGGCAGCGGGCACGGCCCCTGCCGTTCCGCCCGTTGCATACCCCCTTGCCGACGAGGCGTGGCCGCTGCCCCCCGCAGCCCGCAAGGGCTACCGGCGTTCCGGCAGGCGCGGTGTGCCGTGGCTGGGGCCGGATACCCAGGTGCTGGTGCAGGGCATCACCGGCAAGGTGGCCCAGCGCCACGTGCAACTGATGCAGGAATACGGCACGCGCATCGTGGCCGGGGTAACCCCGTTCAAGGGAGGGCAGAGCGTGCTGGGCGTGCCGGTGTACGACTCGGTGCACGAGGCATGCAGGCACCACCGCATCGACGCCTCCATCATCTTCGTGCCCGCGCCCTTCGCGCCCGATGCGGTCATGGAGGCGGCGGCGGAGGAAATCCCGTGGGCGGTGTGCATCACCGAAGGCATTCCGCAGCGGGCCATGCTTTCCGCGCTGAAGAACGTGCCGCCGTCGCCCACGCGGGTCATCGGGCCCAACACGCCGGGCATCATCGTGCCGGGGGCCACCAAGATCGGCATCATGCCGGGCTACGTGTTCACGCCGGGGCCGGTGGCCATCTTCTCGCGCTCGGGCACGCTGACCTACGAGGCGGCGGCACGCCTGTCGGCGGCGGGCATCGGCCAATCGTTCTGCGCCGGGGTGGGGGGCGATTCGTTCATCGGCAGCGATTTCATTGCGCTGTTCGAATGCATCCGCGACGATGACGCCACAGAGGCTGTGCTGGTGCTGGGCGAAGTGGGCGGCACGGCGGAAGAGGACCTGGCCCGCTGGGTGACCGCCACCGGTTTCACCAAGCCGGTGCTGGGCTTCATCGCCGCGCGCACGGCGCCGCCCGGTCGCCGCATGGGCCACGCCGGGGCCATCCTGGACGAGGCCACCGGCGGGGTGGACGGCAAGTTGCAAGCCATGCGCGACGCGGGCTTTGCCGTGTGCCC
>NZ_VSMK01000437.1 GCF_011682075.1 Nitratidesulfovibrio liaohensis | reverse complement strand
GGGCCATGCCCTTGGGGCGGTACCGCCGTCGCGTCGCGCCTGACCGGTCCACGGCCCGGCGGCGCATCATCGTCCGGCGGGCGGCCCGCAGGGTTCGGCCCACAGCGGCCCACCCGGGTGCACCGCCGACGCAGCGACAGGCAGGAAGACCAACGTGAGCGTGAATTTCTCCACGGCCTTCAAGGATCCGGACCTTTCCCGCGGCCTTATCGAACGGCTGCACCGCGAACTGGACCGCCCCCTGCGCTTCATGGAAGTGTGCGGCACCCATACCGTGGCCATCTTCCAGAGCGGCATGCGCCCGCTGCTGCCCGCCGGGGTCAAGCACCTGTCCGGCCCGGGCTGCCCGGTGTGCGTGACCCATGAAAGCGAGGTGGCCGCCTATCTGCAACTGGCGGAAAAGCCCGGCGTGATCATCGCCACCTTCGGCGACCTGATGCGCGTGCCCGGCCCCGGCGGCGACAACCTGAAGCTGGCCCAGGCCAAGGGCGCGCGGGTGGAGATCGTCTACTCCGCCCACGACGCGCTGAAACTGGCCGCCGACAACCCCGGCGACACCGTGGTGTTCCTGGGCATCGGCTTCGAGACAACCGCCCCCACCGTGGCCGCCACGGTGCTGATGGCGCGGCAGCAGGGGCTGACCAACTTCTGCGTGCTCTCGTTCCACAAGCTGGTGCCGCCCGCGCTGCGTGCCCTGCTGGCCGACCCGGACTGCGCCGTGGACGCCTTTCTGCTGCCGGGGCACGTGTCCACCATTCTCGGCATGGAGCCGTACCGCTTCGTGGCCGACGAATTCCACACCCCCGGCATCATCGCCGGGTTCGACCCCGTGGACATCCTGCAGGCCCTGCTGATCATGGTGGAGCAGCGCAAGACGGGCGAATTCGCCATCGTCAATTCCTACCGCCGGGCCGTGGACGACGCGGGCAACCCCCGCGCGAGAGAGATTCTGGACACGGTGTTCCAGACCGCCGACGCCCTGTGGCGCGGCATCGGCTGCATTCCCGGCAGCGGTCTGGTGTTCCGGCCCGAGTTCGAGCAATACGACGCCATGGCCCGTCTGGGCCTTACCCTGCCCGAGGCCAGGCCCATCGCGGGCTGCAAGTGCGGCGACGTGCTGAAGGGCAAGATGCAGCCCTGCGACTGTCCGCTGTTCGCCAAGGCCTGCACGCCCGCCAAGCCCGTGGGGCCGTGCATGGTTTCCACCGAGGGCAGTTGCGCCGCCTACTTCAAGTACAACGTGGAGGCCTGATCGCATGGCCGGGGATACGCTTCTTCTCGACTACGGCAGCGGCGGCAAGGCCGCGCACCGGCTCATTGGCGAGCTGTTCCTGAAACACTTCGACAACCCCGTGCTGCGCACGCTGGACGACGCCGCCCGGCTGGATCTGACCGGGCCGCTGGCCATGAGCACCGACAGCTACGTGGTGGATCCGCTGTTCTTTCCCGGCGGCGACATCGGCACGCTGGCCGTGCACGGCACCGTCAACGACGTGGCCATGCTGGGCGCGCGGCCCCGCTACCTGAGCTGCGGGTTCATCCTTGAAGAAGGGCTGGACATGGAGGTGCTGGAGCGCATCGTCGCTTCCATGGGCAACGCCGCGCGCGAGGCCGGGGTGTGCATCGTTACCGGCGACACCAAGGTGGTGCCGCGCGGCATGGCCGACAAAGTGTTCATCAACACCACCGGTATCGGCGAGATCATCGTGAACCCCTCGCCCAGCGGGCATTCCGCGAAGCCGGGCGATGCCGTGATCATCAGCGGCAGCATGGGCGACCATGGGCTGACCATCCTGTCGCACCGCGAAGGGCTGAACTTCTCCGCCGATGTGCGCAGCGATTCCGCCGCGCTCAACGGGCTGACCGAGCGGCTGCTGTTGGAGGTGGGCGACATCCACGTGCTGCGCGACCCCACGCGCGGCGGCCTTGCCACCACCCTGAACGAAATCGCCGGGCAGTCGAGCGTGGTCATGCGCATCGCGGAACGGGACATCCCCGTGCGCGATGCCGTGCGCGAAGGGTGCTCGTTCCTCGGTCTGGACCCGCTGTATCTCGCCAACGAGGGCAAGCTGATCTGCATCCTGCCGCAGGAAAAGGCCGACGCCGCCCTTGCCGTGCTGCGCCAGAGCCCCCTTGGAGCGGACGCCGCCCGCATCGGCACCGTGCTGGCCGCCGATGGGGCCGGGCCGGGCCG
>NZ_VSMK01000436.1 GCF_011682075.1 Nitratidesulfovibrio liaohensis | reverse complement strand
GTGGCGGCAAGGCGGCTGTCGCGGGCCTCTGCCAGCAGGGTTTGTTCGCGCGCGGCGGTGACGGCGGACAGCGGGGCCATGGTGCACTGGGCCAGGAACAGGCCTGCGGCGGCGGGCAGCAAGGCCCGGAAAAAGGCCCGCCCGGACACGTGACGCGCCAGAAACCGGCCCAGGGCGCCGCACGTGGCGAGGAACACCGCCCCGGCACGGGTGGCCAGCCTGTGGGCAGCTTCCAGCAACTGTTCCGCAAAGGGGGGGGGAGAGGACGGCGTCGGGGAAGGGGAAGGTTGGGGCATGGGGGCCTCCTGTCGGCCTGCACTGTAGCCGGGATGGGCCGGAAGGTGAAGGCTTGCGCGAGTGGGCAGGGGGGATGAGAGAAAACTGTTTCGGGGGGAGGAGGACAGGACGGGCAGGGAAACGCAACCGCCCCGCACCGCCCGACCCCTGTGACAACAGAAGGCGAGCGGTACGGGGCGGATGAATGCAGGGGAGGGCGAGGCCGTCAGCCGGACACAGCCCCGCTGGAGGGTGCCCGGACGGGCGGGGCTATTCGCCCTTCTTCTTGTGCGACGAGCGGAAGCGCACCCGCATGGGGGCGTGCTCGATGCGGAACATCCGGCGCAGGGCCTTTTCCACGTAGCGGGCGTACGGCGTCTGGATGCGGTCGGCATCGTTGACGAAGAACACGAACGTGGGCGGGTTGGTCTCCGCCTGGGTCAGGTAGAAGAACTTGGGCCGCAGGCGGCGCACCACCGGGGGCTGATGGCGGGTGAGCACCTCTTCCATGGCCCGGTTGAGCTGGCCGGTGCCCACGCGCACGTGGCACTCGGCGCGGACGCGTTCGGCCATGGGCAGCACGGGGCCAAGCCCCTTGCCCGACTTGGCGGAAACGTACAGCAGCGGCACGTGGGGGCAGAATTCCAGCATGCCCTTGAACGAGGCCTCCAGGTCCGGCAGCAGCTTGCGCGGCACCAGGTCGATCTTGTTCACCAGCACCATGAACGGCGTCTTGCGTTCGTCCAGCAGGTCCACCAGGCGCTTGTCCTGCTGGGTGACGCCTTGCAGCGCGTCGAGCACCAGCAGGGTGACGTGGGCCTTGGTGGTGCTTTTGAGCGAGGCGTTGACGCTGTAACGCTCCACCGAATCGGTGATGCGCGAGCGGCGGCGCACCCCGGCGGTGTCCACGAAGGTGATGGTCTTGTCGCCCGATTCGAAGCTGACGTCCACGCTGTCGCGGGTGGTGCCCGCCATGTCGCTGACGATCATGCGCTGCTGGCCGGTAAGGGCGTTGACCAGCGACGACTTGCCCGCGTTGGGGCGGCCCAGCATGGCAAGGCGCAGGTGGGTGGGGTCGTACGGGGGGCCTTTGGGTTCGGCAGCGGATTCGCCGGATTCCGCGCCGCCTTCGCCAGCGTCCTCGCCAGCTATCTCGTCAGCGCCTTCGTCGTCGTTGGAGGCAAGGTCGAAGTCGCCTTCCTCGCCGTCGCCTTCTTCCACGCCGTCTTCAGGCTCATCGGGCAGCATTTCGCGCATTTCGTCTTCCAGCACGCGCACGTTGTGCCCGTGCGCGGCGGAAACGGGCAGCAGTGGAAAGCCCAGGGCGTGGAATTCGGCCAGCATTTCGTCTTCGCGCTCCACGCCGTCCACCTTGTTCACCACCACCAGCACGGGTTTGCCCGCGCGGCGCAGGTGTGCGGCCAGGTGTTCGTCGAAGGGGGTCAGCCCGTCGCGGCCATCCACCACCAGGCAGATGCCAGCGGCTTCGGCCATGGCGGCTTCGGCCTGGCGCAGGATTTCCGCCTCGAAGCCGCGAATGCCTTCCGGCCCCTGGGCCACGGCTGCGTGGGCGTCCAGGGTGATGCCGCCGGTATCCACGATGGCGAAGGTCTGCTTGCCGCGCGAGCGCACCTGGCCTTCCATGCGGTCGCGGGTGACGCCGGGCCGGTCGTGGGTGATGGCCCGGTTGGCGCGGATGAGCCGGTTGAACAGGGTGGATTTGCCCACGTTGGGGCGGCCCACCAGCGCGATCTTCGGCAGGTGCGTGGTGACGGGCGCGGACGGGGCGGGGGGCTGGGCTATGGGCATGGCGTTCTCTGCCTGTGGGATGACATGGGATGACGGGAGGGCGGCGGGGCCGCCGATGGGGCACAGCGTAGCCCGGCGGGGCGCGTCGCGCAATGCGGCACACGGGGCCGGGC
>NZ_VSMK01000435.1 GCF_011682075.1 Nitratidesulfovibrio liaohensis | reverse complement strand
CCGCGCACCACGCCGGACGCCACGACACCGGCCCCGCGCTCCGGCCCATGCCCCGGCTCAATGTTCCGGCATGACCGGCAGCCGCACTGGCCGCGTCCCGCGCATCCTCGCGCGTGGCAGCCCATGCATCGCCGGTTGCACCGGCACCCAACCAACGGATTTCGCATGCACCATCTTTTCGCCGCCCTGTCCCCGGAATACCGGCAGCGCCTGGAATCCCTGCCCACGGCGCTGGACACCGTGGCCCCGTTGCGCACCGCGCATCGCCGCGACCTGCCCATGGCCATCCACGACCTGTCGCTGGTACTCACCAGTGAGCGCGGATCGCTCTCCGATCCCTACTGGGCGGCACCGCGCCTGCTGTCCGCCTACCTGCGCTACTTCATGCCGTGGAACCTGGTGCGCCTTGGCCGCCTGCTGCCATCCCTGGACCTGGTGGACCGCGATGCCCTGCTGGAACGTCCGCTGATCCTGGACCTGGGCAGCGGCCCGCTGACCCTGCCGCTGGCACTGTGGCTGGCCCGACCCGACCTGCGCTCCCTGCCGCTGACCTTCCTGTGTGCGGACATCGCCCCCCACCCGCTGGAAGTGGGCCGCGAACTGCTGCAAGTCATCGCGGGAGAGGAATCGCCCTGGGCGCTGCGCACCCTGCGCGCCCCCATGGAGTCGGCCCTGAAGGAGGCGCGCGGCGACGCGGCGCTGATCCTGGCGGGCAACGTGCTGAACGAACTGAAGCCGCGCCGCGACGAGCCGCTGGAATTCCGCATGGAGGACCTGGCTGAAAAGATCGGCTCGGCGCTGTCGCACGGCGGGCGAGTGCTGGTCATCGAACCGGGTACCCGGCTGGGGGCGCGCTATGTCACCCTGTTCCGCCGCGCGGCCATGGAGGTGGGGCTTGCCCCGCTGGCCCCCTGCCCCCACCACGACGAATGCCCCCTGCTGGAGCAGGGCGGCGCGGGCGGCTGGTGCCACTTCACCTTCCCCATCCAGGGCGCGCCCACGTGGCTGGAAGAACTGAGCCGCCGGGCCAAGCTGGAAAAGGGCACGGCCAGCCTGTCCTTCGTGCTGCTGGGCGAGGCGGACAAGGTGACGGCGCCGCACAACACCATCCGTATCATTTCCGACGCCTTCCCGCTGCCCGGCCGACGCGAACCGGCGCGCTACGCCTGCTCCGAACGGGGGCTGGCCCTGCTGCACGACGCGCGGCACGTGCATTCCGGCACGGCCATCGACATCACCTGGCCGGAAGTGGAACGCCGCGACCGCAAGTCCGGCGCGCTGGAACTGGAATGGACCCCCCCCAGCCGGGACGGCAAGACGGCTGGTACAGCGGGTACTGCGGGCAAGGGCCCCAGAGGCAAGGCAAGCCCGGTTGACCGGGGTGAAAAGCCCGTGCGCGGCAAGGCTGCCGGACGCGCGGCGCAAGCAGCCCCCGGGATGGACGACGGGGACGACACGCAGCCAGCATTCCTGATGGAAGGCGCGACGCAATGGGATACGCCCGTTGCCGCCGGAGCCGGAACCGAAGACGAAGATTTCGGCGGGCACGACCATGAAGGACACGACCCGTCCGAACCCAACGGCAACCGCGCCGATGGTCCCGACCATGGCGCGACATACAGCCAGATGTTCGCCAATCAACCACACGGGGGCAGGGCCGCGCAACGGCGCGGAGTCCCGCGCTTCGGAGCGCGGCGTGGCCGCACCCTTGACGGCGTGTACGGCGACGGCTTTGCGGGCGACGGCGGCGCGGGATATGGCGCTCGCCGCAGGGGCGGTCTGCCCGATGATTTCGGCAACCGCGCGGAGTCGGGTGGACGCCGGAGCAACCGCACGGGACGGACTGATCGCACGGAACGCGACGGGAGCACCGGCATGCGCAAGACCGGGCGGGGTGCCGGGCAGCCCGACGGTCAGCGTGCTGACCGGAGAGAACGTCACCCTGACGGTCAGCGCGCTGACCGGAGAGAGCGTCACCCCGACGGGCAGCAGGGCAACCAGCGCGGCCAGTGGGCCAACCGCCGCCCCCGGCATGGCGAAAAGGGCGAACAGACCAATGCAGCGCAGGACCGGAACGCCCCCAACGCCACGGCCCAGCGCGCCCTGAACGCGTGGGACGACGCTGGCGGCGGGGCGCCCTCCGCACGGCAGGGACAGCATCAGGGCCGGGGGCAACGCCCAGCCCATGGCGACCGCGAC
>NZ_VSMK01000434.1 GCF_011682075.1 Nitratidesulfovibrio liaohensis | reverse complement strand
ACGGGGCGCCCGGTGGTCAAGCGGATGCGTCCGCGACCCCGGCGCAGCGCCTGCGGGCGGCACTGACGCTGGTGGGCACACGCTTCCGCCGCCGCATCGGTCGCATGGCCCTGTTCACCGCGCCCACCTATCTTGCCATGTACGCCCTGCATCAGGCCGGGGTGTTCGACACCCTGCGCGATCTTGCGGCTGGGGGCGCCGCTGGCAGCTTCGGCATGGGCATCCTGCCGGTGCAGGCCGCCGGAGTGGTGGTGTTTTCCGCCGCCGCCGAATTTTCGTCCGGGGTGGCCGCTGCCGCAGCCCTGCTGGACGCCGGCTCGCTGGACACGGCCCAGACCGCGCTGGCGCTGGTGCTGGGCACCATCGTGGCCACCCCCATCCGGGCGCTGCGCCACCAGTTGCCCTCGCACACCGGCATCTTCACGCCCCGCCTGGGGCTGGTGCTGCTGGTGCAGAGCCAGCTGTTCCGCGTGGCCAGCCTGGCCGCCGTCACGACCATATGGTGGCTGGCCGCGCACTGACACCGCTCACATTCTACGCCGGAACACGCGGACGGGGCGGGCACGGTTGTTTCCGTGTCCGCCCCGTCCGTATTCGCCCGGCGGTATTCGCCCGGCAGCATGCATCCGCCCCGCCGGGCCGGGGTATCCCGTCCGGCAGCCATCCAGCCGGGAGTCCCCGGCTGAAACATTCCACCTACTTCGTGTTGTCCTTGGTGACTTCGTCGGGTTCGTTCATGGCCCCGCGCAGTTCACGCACGGCCTTGCCCAGTGTCCTGCCCAGCTGGGGCAGCTTGTCCGGTCCGAAAACGAACAGGGCCACTATGCCCACCACCAGCAGGTGCATCGGCTGAAACAATTCTCCGATCATGATTCCATCCCGTGAAGGCGCATGATGCGCGCAAGAATGCTGCCCACCGCGCGCGGTGCATGCCGGAAAACTTTCCCGACGCCGCACGCCCCTGCCATTTCATACGCCCGAATGCCATGATGCGCCAACTTGTGCAACCACATTCGGAATTGTGCGTACAACCTGCACAAATGGGCACGGCCCGGAACATGGTCCGGGCCGTGGAATCGCACAGGTAACATCCTGCAAGAGCAAAGAAAGACATTCACGCCGCAACGTCGGCGAGCTGCCCCGCACGCTGCTTTCAACAACACGCGGAAAACAGCCCCTAGCTGTCCACCGCCTGCCTGGTCGGCAACCGCACGGTAAACCGGGCCCCCGCGCCGGGCACGCCATCGCAGACAATGCTGCCGCCATGGGTGCGCACCACGATGAAGTAGCTGACCGCAAGCCCCAGGCCGGTGCCCACGCCCGGCGGCTTGGTGGTGAAGAACGGCTCGAACACCCGTCGCCGGACGTCCGGCTCCATGCCCGGCCCGTTGTCCTCCACCACGATGACCACCTCGTCGCCCTCGCGCCGGGTGGTCACGCGCAACGAAGGTGCCTGCCCGGCAGGATAGCTTTTTTCCGCCATGGCATGGGCCGCGTTCTTGAACAGGTTCAGCAGCACCTGCTCGATTTCGGTGGGCACGCAGGTCAGGGAATCGTCGTTCGTGGCGAAGTCGCGTACCACGTGCAGCTTGCGGAAATCGTACTGGCGGCGCAGGTCGTAGTCGCTGCCCGCCAGGGCCAGCGCCCGTTCGACCAGGGCGTGCGCCCGCGCCGTGGTGCGCCGCCCCTGCCCGGGCCGCGTGAATTCCAGCATGGTGGCGATGATGTCCGCCGCGCGGGCGCCCGCATCGCGGATGCCTTCCAGCATTTCGGAAATGCGCCGGGCCTCCATGTAGGCGCGCATGGCCGTCAGGGACACCCCGGTATCGCGCGCGGCCTGGGCGTTGGCGGCCAGATTCGGGTCCAGCCTGCGCATGATGTTCTGCACGCCCTGCAACACCGCCCCCAACGGGTTGTTCAGTTCGTGCGCCATGCCACCCGCAAGCCCGCCCACGGACAGCATCTTTTCGGTCTGCACCAGCATGTCGGCCAGCCGGGTACGCTCGGTGACGTCATCCACCCGCACGATGACGGCCCCCGGCACGCCGGGCGCGGCATCCTGCGCCGAAAGGGGGAACAGCATCACGTCCAGATGGCGCACCCGCCCACCCGCCACGCGGGGCAGCCCTTCGAACCGGGCGGCCTGACGCCGGGCCACGGCTTCGTGCACATGCGGGGCCGCGCCCACCAGCCGACACAGCACCT
>NZ_VSMK01000433.1 GCF_011682075.1 Nitratidesulfovibrio liaohensis | reverse complement strand
GCGGGGCGAGCGGGGGCGACTGCGGCTGGGTTTTGTGGTCAGCGCGGCGGCCACGCGCTTTCCGCAGGCGGTTGCCGCCTACCGGTCGCGCTGCCCCGGCGTGCGGCTGGAACTGCGCGAAATGGGCACCCTGCTGCAACTGCGGCGCATCGAATCCGGCGAGTTGGACGTGGGCCTGCTGCGCAATCTGGACGGCCTGCCGGAGGGCTTCGACCACGCGCCATTCCTGCACGAACCGCAGGTGGTGGCCCTGCCCGAGCAGCACCCGCTGGCCGGGTTGCGGGTGCTGCCCCTTGCCGCGCTGGCTGGAGTTCCGCTGATCCTCTACCCGCGCCGGGTGTTTCCGGCGGCGTACGACGCCATCATCGCGGCGTGTCGCGGGGCGGGCTTCTCGCCCGAGGTGCCGCAGGAGGCGGTGGGGCTGAACACCCAGCGCGCGTTGGTGGCGGCGGGGGTGGGTGCGGCCATCGTGCCCGCATCCGCCCGCAGCGAACCGCGCAAGGGCGTGGTGTACCGCGACGTGGCGGCTGGCAGCCATGTTCCGGGAGGCGCGCCGGGCTTGCCGGAAATCCGATTGGACCTGGTGTGGCGCGCCGGGCGTGACGACGCCCTGCTGCGCGGCTTTCTGGAAGTTGTGGGCGGCTTCAGCGGGGAGGATGACGGGGACGCGTCCGGAAACGCACCCCTTCCGCCCCTCAATGGGGATACCGACCGTGCGGAAGGTGAAGACGCGGTGGGAGAGGACGCAGCAGACTAGAAGATGCGGGCACCACGCGCGGCCTCTCCCCCTGGGGTGACGGTACCGCCTACCCGCCCAGCCAGAGCACCAGCGGCGGGCAGAAGGTCACCAGCAGCAGGTCCACGAGCAACACCACCAGCATGGGCACTATGGCCCGGCTGATGGCGGAAAGCGGGATACGCGCGATGGAGCACGACACCACCAGGCACACCCCCAGCGGCGGGGTCAGCATGCCGATGGCCAGGTTCACCACCACGATGACCCCCAGGTGCACCAGGTCGATGCCCAGCGCGGGCAGCAGCGGCACCAGCACCGGCACGAACAGCAGGATGGCGGCGGTGGTTTCCAGAAAGGCCCCCACCGCCAGCAGCAACAGGTTCACCAGCAGCAACAGCGCCACCCGGTCCCCGGTCAGGGACAGCAGCCCCCCCGCAATGGCCTGCGGCAGCCGTTCCAGCGCCATCACCCATCCGAACAGCGATGCGGCGGCGATGATCAGCATGACCACGGCAGAGGTCACCCCGGCGCACAGGGCCAGATGCGGCAGGTCGCGCCAGCGCAGTTCGCGGTGGGCATACAGCCCCACGGGCAGGGCATAGGCCACGGCCATGGCCGCCGATTCGGTGGCGGTGGCCACTCCGCCGATGATGGTCCCCAGGATGATGGCGGGCGCGCCCAGCGCCCACGCCCCGGAGCGGATGGCGGGCCACAGGGCACGCGCGTCGAAGCGCCGTTCCGGCACCCGGCCCGTGCGCCGCGCCTCCACCACGCACAGCGCCACCAGCGAGGCACCCATAAGCAACCCCGGCAGCACCCCGCCCGCGAACAGCCGCCCGATGGAGGCCCCGGTCAGCGCGCCGAACACGATCATGGGGATGCTGGGCGGAATGATCACCCCGATGCATCCCCCGGCGGCCTGCACGGCACCCGCCAGCGGGGCCGGGTAGCCGCGCCGGATCATGGCCGGAATGAGGATGGACCCCACCGCCGCCGTATCGGCGGCGGCGGAACCGGACACCCCGGCGAAGAACATGGCCGACACCACCGAAACCGCCGCCAGCCCACCCGGCAGGTGGCCCACAAGGGCATCGGCCAGGGCCACGATGCGCCGCGAAATGCCCCCGGCGGACATCAGTTCGCCCGCCAGCATGAACAGCGGCACGGCCAGCAGGGGAAAGGAATCGGCCCCGGCGTACAGCCGCTGCACGGCCAGCATGGGCTCCAGCCCGACGGGCATGGTCAGGCCCTTGGCCAGCACGGCGGCAAAGGCCGCCCCCCCAAGGGCCACGGCCACCGGGGCGTTGAGCGCGAACAGCAGCACCATGCCGCCGAACAGGATCAGGGCCACCATGTCAGCGGCCCTCCGGCGTGATGCCACCCGGCGCGGTGAAGGAAGAGGACACGGCGGCGGATTCGGTGTCCCGACCCGCCTCATTCCCGGCGTCGTCCGCGTCGCGGCCCGCCGTGCCGCACGGCAGTGGCGCGCC